>DASZTU010000446.1:0-3253 GCA_035547975.1 Devosiaceae bacterium
AAAGCTCGCCCGGCTTCGTGATGTTCGTGCTGCCCTCGGGGCTCAGGATCGGCCTCTGGCTCAAAGACGAGATGGAACCGAGGACGGGCGCCGCGGACGGCATCGACATCTCGTTCAGCGAACCGGATCGGGCGAGGGTCGATGATACCTATGCCGGCTGGACCGCGCTCGGGCTCGCCACCCTGCAGGCGCCCACCGACATGGATTTTGGCTACACGTTCACGCTGGCCGATCCCGACGGCCACCGCCTCAGGGTATTCACGCTTCACGAGAACCCGCGGTAGGTGGCCCCGGAGCTCGCCCTTCCCCCGAACCATATTCTCCACCTCATGGGTGACCTTGTCGAACCATGGGCCAAAAACACCGCCTCGCCCCATCTTCTCCCTCCCCCTTGCGGGGAGGGATCAAGCGTGGGTGGAGGCGAACGCTGCGCAAATGGCGGACCCCCACCCGGCTGCCGCCACCCTCCCCACAAGGGGGAGGGTTTCGCGGCTCGCGCTTCCCCCATCGCGATTGCCGCTGCCGTTTCCCCGGCGTCATCCCCGGGCTTGACCCGGGGATCCAGCGTGACCCACCGCCTGCGCGTGCGGCGCGGTGTGCTGGATGGCCGGGTCACGCCCGGCCATGACGAAGCGGCAATGGTTTTCCCGGACCTCGCCCTTCGACAGGCTCAGGGTGAGGTCCTTGGGGGCGGCTCGGGCCTGGACCTCGCCCTTCGACAGGCTCAGGGTGAGGTCCTTGGGGTCGGCGCGACAACGGCCCGGCAAAGCCACGCGCGGACTCAGCGCCGCAGGAACCCATCCATCCGCTCGAGCGCCGCCTCGATGGTCGCCTGAGACCCGGCGTACGAGAAGCGCACGAAGCGGCTGCCGTTGCGGCGATCGAAATCGACGCCCGGCGTGGCCGCGACCCCGGCGATCTCGAGCAGGTCCTTGCAGAACGCCATGCTGTCGTTGGTGAAGGCCGAGGCATCGGCATAGGCGTAAAACGCGCCGTCCGCCGGCTCGACGGCAAATCCCAGGGTCGAGAGCCCCCGTGTCAGGATGTCGCGATTGCGGGCGTACTTGGCCTTTTGCTCCTCCGCATAGTCACGCTCGCCGAGCGCCGCGAGCCCCGCAACCTGTCCGAGAGTCGGCGCCGAAATGAAGAGGTTCTGCTGCAGCATCTCGACGCGGCGCACCAAATCCTGCGGCAACACCATCCAGCCGACGCGCCAGCCGGTCATGCAGTGGTATTTGGAAAAGCTGTTGATGACGACGGCGTCCGCGCCGAACTCGAGCGCAGAGGCGGATGGCTCGCCATAGGTGAGCCCGTGATAGATTTCGTCGGAAATGAGCCGCACGCCGAGCCGCCGGCACGTCGCGACGATCTCCCCGAGTCCTTCCCGCGTAACGGCGGCGCCGGTCGGATTCGCGGGACTGGCGAACAGGAGGCCATCGAATGGCTGCTGCCGGTACGCGGCCTCGACCATCTCCGCCGTCAGCCGCCATCCGCTGCCTGAATCGAGCGGAATCTCGACGCTCGGCAGCCCGAGCCCGGCGAGCGTGTTGAGATAAGCCGGATACCCGGGCCGGGTGACCGCGATGCGCGCGGGGCGGGGAAACCCGCCCAGGAACGCCAGCACGAAAGCGGCAGACGAGCCCATCGTCACCAGAATCCGCTCCGGGTCGACCGCGACCCCGTGCTGGCGCCGGTAAAACTCGGCGAGGCCCTCGCGCAGCGGCAGGATGCCCTTGGCGGGCGTATAGGGCTGGCCCTCCGGCAGGGCACGCCGGACCGCCTCGAGCACGCCGGGCGCCGGGGGCGCCGAAGGCTCCCCGAGCTCAAGGTGGCAGATGCTGCGCCCCGCGCCCTCGAGCGCGCGGGCCCGCGCCAGAATTTCCATGGCGTGGAAGGGCGTCAGGTCATTGGCAGACGGGTCGTTCATTGGCGGCTCGATAGGGAAAGGTCCGACTGGGCTATGTCACGGCCAGCGCCCCTCAACAAGAATTGATGTTCCGAAGGCGGCGGCCCTTACCTATTGCGCAGCTTTGCGCCATAGAGTCGGCGAGCTACCGCTACGGAGAACGGCATGCGCCGCCTGCAACTCGTCGTCCTGTTCCTGCTCGCCGCGGTGGGGGGCTCCGTTGGCAGCGCCTGGTATTTCAGGCAGGCGCCCATTCCCACCGACAAGGCGGCGGTCGAGGCGATCGTGGCGGAGGTTCTGGCGAAGCAACCCAGGCCCGAGACGGACAAGGCGACGGTCGAGGCCATCGTCAGCGATGCGCTCGCGCGGCAGCCGAAGCCGGCGCCGATGCTGGCGCCTGCCGACGTGCGCTCCATCGTGACGCAGATGCTGGCCGAGCAGGATGCCAAGAACCGGCAGAACTCGATCACCACCGTCGCGTCGCTCGACCCCAGCACGCTCGATCCGATGATCGAGAACTATCTCTTGGGCAATCCCCGGATCCTGCAGCGCATGACCGAGGCGCTGGACAAGCAGAACAAGGCCGACCAGGCGCTCCACGACCGGCAGGCGATCGCCGAGAACAAGGCGAAGATTTTTGACGATCCGGACAACGTCGTCCTCGGCAATCCCAATGGCGACGTGACGCTGGTCGAAATGTTCGACTACAATTGCGGGTATTGCCGGGGGGCCCTGCCCGACCTCGCGCAGCTCCTGAGCCAGGACAAGAACCTCAAGGTCGAGCTCAAGCAGTTCCCGATCCTCTCGATGGGTTCGGTCGATGCGGCGCGCGTTGCGGTGCAGGTCAGCAAGTCGGGCAAGGATTATTGGACGTTCCACGAGGCGCTCTATACCGCACGTGGCGAAGTCGATGCCGATACCGCGCTCAACGAGGCCAAGGCGCTGGGGCTCGACCCGGTCAAGCTCAAGGCGGACATGCAGTCGGCGGACGTCAGCAACGCGCTGCAGAAATCCTACGACCTCGCCCGGACGCTCAACGTCACGGGCACGCCGACCTATATCATTGGGGACACGATCATTCCGGGCGCCGTGCCGATCGAGCAGCTGGAGCAGGCCATCGCCAACATGCGGGCCTGCGGCAGTGCCGTGAGCTGCCCCGCGCACGCGGGGTGATCCGGCCGGTCGCGGCTCCTGTGCGTCCTTTGCAACTGAGCGTGTCGCGCCCCGGCAGCCGCTCGCCCGCGACCTCGCCCTGCCCTTGCTTTTCCGTGCATTTCGTATAGTCGAGCTAGCGCTTCGGCGACCCGGAAGGCACAACGCGCGACATGTCCAAACGCATTCTCGTCC
>DASZTU010000447.1:0-4336 GCA_035547975.1 Devosiaceae bacterium
GGTTTGCGCCGGGGGTGCGGGTTAGCCAAAGGACCCCTCACCCGGTCCTGACGGACCGACCTCTCCCCAAAGGGGCGAGGTGACGCTGGGGCAAAGTCGCGGGATATGGGCAGTTGAAACTTGGGACAACGCGCCTCTGCACCTTGCCCTTTCTCGGAGGCGATGCCTTGCCCCATCTCACCTCTCCCCCGAAGGGAGAGGTGAAGGGGGACATGGGCCGCGTGCCTAAAACCCTCACCAGGTCCTTCGGACCGACCTCGCCCTCTGGGGAGAGGTGAAAGGGGGCACGGTCGGGGAGCCCGAAGGCCCCCTCACCCGGTCCTTCGGACCGACCTCTCCCCTCTGGGGCGAGGTGAAGGCGGGCAACCGGGGCGAGGTGTAGCTGCGGCGCGGCCTGGGGCCTAGAGGCTCAGGCCCTTGGCTTTGAGGTTCGCGCGCACCTTGGCGTAGAACTCGGTGCTGAGGTTGAGCTGGTAGAGCTGCATCACCTTGGCGAGCTGCTGGTTGATGTCGAAATTGCTGCTCGCGAGCTTCTGGCCGACCGGGGTCGAATAGAAGGTCACGAGCTCCTTCAGCTCATCGGTGGTAAAATGCTCCGCATAGACGCGGGCGATCTTGTCCATCAGGTCGTCGCGCTGCTTCTTGTACTCGGCGACGACCTCGGTCACGGCCTGCGTCGCCTGGCCGCCGAGCGTCGGGTTGAGCTTGAGCACCTGCTGCAGGGTGCGCGCCGCGATGTCGGCGAGGCTCGTGCCGAAAATATCGACCTTGTCGGTCAGGTCGACATATTTGCGCGCCAGGGAAAGCTGGTCGGGCGAGATTTCCTGGGCAAAGCCGGGCGTCGCTGAAAACAGCGTCAGCGAGAGCAGAGCAGCGGCGAGCCAGCTGCCACGCCGGTTCAAACGGATCATCGGTTGTTCCCCTGGTTGAGTCGTTCCCTCTTAGCCCGGCTGCCGACGGCCGTCACCCCGTGCCGCACCAGCGCGCGTCACGGTCGATCGAGCCGCCTGACCCCGTCGGCACCAGCGATGTAGGCAGCCCGGCAAAGCCCCAGGAACAAGCCGTGCTGCACCACGCCGGGCACCTCCAGCAGGGCGTCGGACAGGGCTTTTGGCGCCGAAATGCGGCCAAAAAAAGCATCGAGGATCAGGTGGCCGCCATCCGTCACGAAGGGGTTTCCCGCGTTGTCGCGGCGCGGCTCGAGCCCGCCTTCGGCGCCGAACCGTGTCAATATGTCCGTGAGCGCGCGGCGCGTCGCCCCGAGCCCGAAGCGATTGACCTCGATGGGGAGGGGAAACCGGCCCAGTGACGGCACGAGCTTGGACGCGTCGGCGATCACCACCATGCGGGCCGATGCCGCGGCGACGATCTTTTCGCGCAGCAGCGCCCCGCCCCCGCCCTTGATCAGCTCGAGCTGCGGGTCGACTTCGTCGGCGCCGTCCACCGTGAGGTCGAGTTGCCCCAGCGCATCAAAATCCCCGAGCGGTATGCCGAGACTGCGCGCCTGTGCCGCGGTCGCCTCCGATGTCGCAACGCAGATGCAGGTGAGGCCATCCCGAACACGCTCGCCCAGAAGGTCGACGAAATACCGGGCGGTGCTGCCGGTCCCGAGCCCGAGCCGCATGCCGTCCCGGACCTCGGCCAGGGCCGCCGCGGCCGCGGCGCGCTTTTGTTCTTCGTACAATCGGGGCCTCCGGGGTGCTTTCCGGCGCGGTTTGCCGCGCTCACGGATCGTTGACTAGCAGATGTCGCTTCGGGGCAACACAATGGCGTTCAGCTGTTTCCACCGTGGCCGAATCGAGGCAACTGCCCCTTCCGGCTGCGTGGCAAACCCGCTAAGGACCAGACATTTCAGCCGGTAGGCGGCACACCCGGCTCTGAGGCAAGAGGCGCTGTTTTACACATGACGAGCATTAGAACCGTCCTGGCTGCGGCCATCACATTCTTCGCACTTGTCGCGCTCATCCCGCTGGCCCAGGCGGCGCCGGCAAACTGGCGCGTGTGGGATCCGGTCACCAACACCTGGACGCGCGGCGACGGCGCGCCGGTCAATCCGCCGGCGACTCCGCGCGGCCGGTCGATGAGCAGCCCGATCCCGCGCCAGGTCGTGAGCTACGAGACCAAGTACAAGCCCGGCACGATCGTCGTCGAGACCGCCGAGCACCGGCTCTATTACGTGCTGGGCAACGGCGAGGCCATTTCCTACGGCATCGGCGTCGGCCGCGACGGCTTCCGCTGGTCGGGCCAGCACACCATCACCCGCAAGGCCGAGTGGCCGGGCTGGACCCCGCCGGCGCAGATGCGCAAGCGCGTGCCCGACCTGCCGGCTTACATGCCCGGCGGGCCCGACAATCCGCTCGGGGCGCGGGCGCTCTATATCGGCGCGACGCTCTATCGCCTGCACGGCACCTCGGAGCCCTGGACCATCGGACAGAACGTTTCCTCCGGCTGCATCCGGCTCACCAATGACGACATCATCGACCTCTACAATCGCGTGAAAGTCGGCTCGCTGGTCGTCGTGCACCAGTAAAAATTCCGGGCGGCGGCTCGGGCCGCGGCGCGTCATCTTTTCGTGAGGCCGGCTCTGCGCCGGCCTCATGCATTATTGCGCCCTTTGTTTGCCGCACGGGACTGCGCTAAGCTCGCCTCATGCCAACTCTCTTCTCGCAGCCCGACACACGGCCGGCGGGCGACGGGCGGCCGCTCGTCGACCGCTTCGGCCGGCACATCACTTATCTGCGCGTCTCGGTGACGGACCGCTGCGATTTCCGCTGCGTCTACTGCATGTCCGAGCACATGCGCTTCCTGCCGAAATCCGAGGTGTTGAGCTTCGAGGAGATCGAGGCGATCGTGGGCACGTTTGTCGCGCGGGGCGTGAAAAAGGTGCGCCTGACTGGGGGCGAGCCGCTCGTCCGCCGCGACATCCTGGCGCTGACCGAGCGGCTCAGCCGTCACCTCGGCGCCGGACTCGAGGAGTTGACCTTCACCACCAATGGCAGCCAGCTGACGCGCTATGCCGCGGACCTCAGGCGGCTGGGGGTCAGGCGCCTCAACGTCTCGCTCGATACGCTCGATGCCGACCGTTTCGCCGCCATCACCCGGCGCGGCCGCCTCGCCGACGTCATGGCGGGTATCGACGCGGCACAGGAGGCGGGGCTCGCCATCAAGCTCAACATGGTCGCCATGCGGGGCATCAACGAGGACGAGATCGAGCCCATGCTGCACTGGGCGCATGGCCGCGGCTTCGGCCTCACGCTGATCGAAGGCATGCCGCTCGGGGAAGTCGGCATCGACCGGGTCGAGAGCTACCTGCCGCTCAAGGAACTGCGCGACCGATTGGCCGCCCGCTACACGTTCGAGGAAACCGGCCACCGGACGGGCGGCCCGGCCCGCGACGTCAGGGTGAAGGAGACCGGGGGAATCTTGGGCTTCATCACGCCGATGAGCCACAATTTCTGCGAAAGCTGCAATCGGGTGCGGCTGACCGCAACCGGCCAGCTCTACCTCTGCCTCGGACAGGAAGACATGGTCGACCTGCGCGCGGCCATCCGGGCCGGCGGCCCGGAGGCGCTCGATGCGGAACTCGACCGCGCCATGCGGCTCAAGCCGAAGGGCCACGACTTCGTCATCGACCGAAGCCACACGGCCCCTGCCCTGACGCGGCACATGAGCGTCACGGGCGGCTAGGCGGAACGCCTGCGGGAAACTGTGCGTCGGGGCTGATCGCGCTCACTTCTCGTCGTCGCTGACGACGGCGAAGTCGAGCGGCAGCGCGGTCGTGTATTTGATCTGCTCCATGGCGAAGGAGGAGCTCACGTCGGTGAGGGCGATCTTGCTGATGAGCTTCTTGTAGAAGGTGTCATAGGCCGCGATGTCGGGCACGACGACGCGCATCAGATAGTCGACCTCGCCGCTCATGCGGTAGAACTCGACCACCTCGGGAAAATCCTCGACCACGCCGGCAAATTTGCGCAGCCAGGCCTCCGAGTGCTCGTTGGTCTTGACGGCGACGAAGACCGTCACGCCGGCATTGACCTTGACGGGATCGAGGACCGCGACGCGGCGCTTGATGACGCCGTCCTCCTCCATCTTCTGGATGCGGCGCCAGCACGGGGTGGTCGAGAGCCCCACCTTGCGGCCGATCTCGGCCACGGGCATCGTCGCATCCCTTTGCAGCAGCGTCAGAATCTTGCGGTCGATCTTATCCAACGCGCACAGCCCCGGAAATCAGTTTGCAAAAACGGCTGGAGAAATGCCCGTAGAGGGAATGGCGGGCCCGGCCGGCCCCGATTGAAGGCAACGGCGTTGCTGTTGTCAACTAGCGAAACCACCGCCG
>DASZTU010000448.1:0-2720 GCA_035547975.1 Devosiaceae bacterium
CGGCGGCCCGCCCGAGGGGGTCCCGTCCACCGGCTTCCTGCTGCTGCAGGATCCTGCCGGCGGCCGGGCCCTCGCGATCGGGTTCTTCGAGACCGAGGAGGACTACCGCCAGGGCGACGAGACGCTGAACTCGATGTCGCCGCCCGGGGACGGGATGGGCCAGCGGGTCTCGGTCGAGAAGTACGAGGTCGCGTTCAGGGTCGAGGCCCAGTAGCCCGGCCAGCCGTGAACCCCCACCCCCGCACGCCGCGTAGGAAGGGCGGGGAGAGAAAGGAGTTCGAATGGATACGTACGTGATTCTGCGCCGCACGGCGTGGCAGTCACCGCAGGAGCTGGAGGTCGCCGCCGGGCGCTCGGCGCAGGTCGGCGACGAGGAGATGCCGGACGACATCCGCTGGATCCGCAGCTACGTCCTCGAGGAGGACGGCGGCTCGGTCGGCACCGTCTGCATCTACCAGGCGAGCAGCCCGGAGAAGATCCGCGAGCATGCCAACCGGGCCGACCTGCCCGCCGACGAGGTCATCAGGGTCGCCGACACGGTGATCGTCCGCCCCGACCCGGAGGCGGCGACGGCGTAGCGACCAAAAGCCGAGCTGGCGGCCGACGATGAAGCCATGCTGATCTACTCGATGAGCGTCTCCGGACGGCTTCATCGCCGACCGCCAGGGCAGGTTCGACTGGACGGCCCCCAGCGACGAGCTGTTTCGCTTCCACCTCGCGCAGGTGGCGGAGCTCTGGTCCGCCCTCCCGAAGATCGTCTTCAGCCGCACCCTCGACCAGGTCGAGGGAAACGCGCGGCTCGTCATCCGGTCGTAGTCGGCGGGGGCACGCCCCATCTACCGGCGGTGAGCAAAGACATCCCTCTCGGCCTGATCGAGACCCGGCCGGCGCTAGCATCAGCTTCTTGGAGCGGCGCGAGAAACCCAGCCAGTCGGCTGCGACGGTCGCCGAGGCCCTGCGGGTCCAGCGCCTGCGCGAAGACGCGCAGCGCCCGCTCAGCGTGAACCTCTCCGAGGGAATCGCGCTCAGCCACAAGCTGCTGCGGTTCACCGGCGCCGCTCTCAAGAATTGAGCGAACCGGCCTTTGACGAGCTGCTGCGGCGCCTGGCCAAGGCGAAGGTGGATTTCGTAGTCGTCGGCGGACTCGCCCTCAACGCCTGGGGGATCGTGCGAGGCACCAAGGACGTCGACGTGGTCATCGCCACGGACGCCGACAATCTCAAGCGGGTGGCTGAGGTCGCGGTGGGCGCCGGCGGTCGCGTCCATCGAGGCGAGGCTCTGCTCGGTACCCGGTTCTCGATTGCGGCGGCCCTTGCGGATGGCGAGCAGGTCGCCATCGAGACCGACCTGGGGAGACTCGACGTGGTCCAGGGCCTCGACGGCGTACCCGGCTTCGCCGATCTCCGGTCACGGGCCGTCGAAGCCGAGATCCTTGGATCGACGGTGTGGATCTGCTCGCGAGAGGACCTGAGGTCGATGAAGCAAGCGGCGGGGCGAACCCGAGATCTCGCAGATATCGAGGACCTGGACGCCGCCGCCGCCGACTGATCTTTGAGGACGCAATCTGCGGCCTCAAAGAGGCGCGCCAGAACACTACTAGGCGTCCTCGCGAACCCTGAACCCGATCGGGTTCTTCCTGCCGGGCGGCGGCGCAATCAGCTGGCGCAGCGCTTCGAAGATCTGGCGAAGCTGCTCGTCGTGCTCGCTCAGCCGCGCACCGATGTCCATTTCCCATCTGATCGAGCCGCTCCTCCAGCGCCTGAAAAGAGCCGGCGACGCGCCTCAGTTCAACGAAAGCCCGGATGATCTCGATGTTCACCGCGACGGCCCGATCGCTGCGAAGAACTCCCGAGAGCATCGCCACGCCTTGCTCGGTGAAGACCAGGGGGCGCTTGCGCCGACCGCCGTGCCCGCCGCTTGACATCACAGATTGTGATTTCAAGTTGCTGAACTCCTCAATCGAGAGCTGGAACATTGAAGTCCGCCGGGAAGCGTTTCTGGTTGCGCCGGACCTGCTGCACGAGCACGCGGGTTTCAACGCCATAAAGCTCCGCGAGATCCTCGTCGAGCATCGCCTGGCGTCCCCGAACGACCAGAATCCGACTCTCGATCGCACGCGCCGCAACCACTCGCAGCGCTCCCTTCCCGTTTGCCGAGCCGGCCATGCCTGCATGATGGCAAACGCGTCGGAACTTATTATCTGAGATCGGGGAGACAGGATTTGAACCTGCGACCGCTCGGCCCCCAGCCGAGTGCGCTACCAGACTGCGCCACTCCCCGTTGGAGGTCTTTCATTCTGACGGATCGGCGGGCGGGCGGCTACGCTGGGGCCGCGCGCGGCGGTAGCTCAACGGTAGAGCCTCGCCCTTCCAAGGCGATGATGCGGGTTCGATTCCCGTCCGCCGCTTGGCCGCG
Organism: Devosiaceae bacterium; assembly: GCA_035547975.1. GTDB lineage: Bacteria > Pseudomonadota > Alphaproteobacteria > Rhizobiales > Devosiaceae > DASZTU01. The sequence goes on from DASZTU010000448.1 coordinate 2,416, forward strand.
CCGCTCAAACCGGTGGCGCTGGACGCCGATAAAGCCCGCCGATGTCGAGTCTCCGCAAACGCACCGCTGCCGTTATCGCCTGCTTCGCGCTGGTGCTCGTGGCGGTGGTCGCCGCCGGCTGCGGGTCGGAGAGCTCCGGGGAAAGCGGCGAAGGGCCGGCGGAAGCGACGAAGAGCAACTCGGGCTATGTCGACTGGCCGATGTTCGGGCGGGTGCCGGAGCGGACGCACTACCTGCCGGCGGAATCGAAGCTGCTGGACCCGCCGCTGAAGCAGGACTGGTCGATCAACACGCACGCGCTGATC
>DASZTU010000449.1:0-5581 GCA_035547975.1 Devosiaceae bacterium
TCGGTGGTGGAGCTCAAGGGGCTGCTGGGCATGTATTTCTACAGCTTCCTCTGGCTCGATCCCAACGGGCCCTCGAGCGCCGACGAGATCGGGGACGCCTTCGCCGATATCGTGCTGAGGACCGTCAAGGGCTAGGCAAGCCGCCAGGGGGACGGCGCAAAAGACCGCGGCCGGACGCGCGGCCCTCATTCCCCGTTGGCGGGGTGGTCGGCCGGCGGAAAACGCAGCACCGCCTCGAACCCCTCGGCTTCCCCCGGTACGGGAGAGGTCAGGGTGAGCGTGCCCCCGACTTGCCCGAGGATGGTGTCGACGATGGCCAGGCCGAGGCCGCTCCCCGAGGCGCCTGTCGCGCCGCGCTCGAAGCGCCCGCGAATGCGGTCCATCAGCTCGGGCGAAAGCGCGGGGCCCCGGTTCCTCACCGCGACGGAATTTTCGGTGACCTCGACCACGACCGGCGTCTCGGCCGGGCTGTGCGCGAGGGCGTTGTCGATGAGATTGCGCAGCACGATGCCGAGGGCGTCGACATTGATTGGGGCGAGAAACGCCGCCGCCGCTGTGTCGGCTCTGAGGTCGATCCTCCCCCGTGCGCCGGCGCCGAGCTCGTCGAGCACGAGGCGCACGGTCGGCAGCACGGCGGCCGGCTCGCCCCCGGCGGCCATGCCGGCATCGGCGCGCGACAGCTGCATGAGTTTTTCGGCAAGGCTGGCGAGGCGCCTCAGCGTCGCCTCGACCTTGCGGGCCTCGGCGCGGGCGCGGTCGTCGGGCGTCGTCTCGATCAGGCGCTGCGTCTGCGCCAGTGCCGCCGCAATCGGGGTGCGCAGCTCATGCGCGCTGTTGGCGGCGAACTGGCGCTCGGCGTCGAGCGCCGCGCGCACGCGGCCGATGAGGCGATCGAGCGCATGGGCGATCGGCCGCAACTCGACCGGCAGGTCGCCGAGCCCGAGCGGCGCGAGGTTGCTCCCGCCACGCAGGGCGATCTCCTGCCGCAGCGCCGAAAGCGGGGCGAGCCCGCGGCGGATGGCGAGCCAGATGCCGAGGCCGCTCAGCGGCACGACCAGCAGCAACGGCAGGAGCAGCGTCAGGGTCGCGCCCAGGAGGGCGCGCTGGCGATGCAACAGCGATTCCCCGACCTGGATGGTGAGCTGGGTCGATGGGTCGGTCAGCGTATAGACCCGATACTGGTCCGTGTCGCTGAAGCCCGACTGCGCCGCGCGATCGAGGGGCACCCCTGGCGCGTCATCGGATTTGAGCAGCAGGTGGCCATTGGGATGGCGCAGCTGGAAGACGAGGCCGCGATCCCGGTCGTGCTCGAAATGGTGCACTTCATGCACCTCGTCGCCGCTCTCGTCGCGGTCGAGCAGGGCGTCGGCGGTCAGCGGCAGGAGGCGCCCGGCAACCTCCGCCTCGGCGCGGTCGAAGCTTTCGTTGAGCTCGTAGCGGAGAAAGATCGAAGCGAAGGCGGCGCCGCCCAGCCAGAGCGCCGCGACGCCGATGGTGATGGTGAGAATCAGGCGGGCCGTGATGCTGGCGCGCGGCGAAGGGCTCACTTGCCACCTATCCGGTAGCCGAGGCCACGGACGGTCGTGATGATATCGGCGCCGAGCTTGCGGCGGAGGCGACTGATATAGACCTCGACCGCGTTGCTCTCGACCTCGGCGCCAAAGGCGTAGAGGCTGTCTTCGAGCTCGCTCTTGGAGACCAGCGCTCCGGGGCGCCGGATCAGCCGTTCGAGGACGGCCCATTCGCGCCCCGTGACTTCCGCCGGGATGCCGTCGCGCGTGACGCTTCGGTGGGCGAGATCGATCTCGAGCGGGCCCACGCGGAGCACGGGGTTGGGATTGCCGCCATAGCGCCGCGTCACGGCCAGCAGCCGCGCGGAGAGTTCGCTCAGGTCGAAGGGCTTGACCAGATAGTCGTCGGCTCCCGCGTTGAGGCCGCTGATGCGCGACGAAATCTGATCCATGGCGGTGAGGATGATGACGGGCGTTGCATCGCCCATACGCCGCAGCGATTTGAGAAAGTCGAGCCCCCTTCCGTCGGGGAGGCTGAGGTCGAGCAGAATGAGGTCGAAGCGCACGGCCCGGCGCGCATCCTCGGCCTCGTCGAGCCGCCTGACCCAGTCCACGGCGTGGCCCTCGCCGGCGACATGGTCGCGGACGGCCTCGCCCAGGCTGGCGTCATCTTCGATCAGCAACACACGCATGTCTTCTCGAGCACGATGCTCACACAAGCTTACACTGACATGACGATCCGGGGCGCCTGCCTTCAGGTTGGTGTCAGTCGCGTGCGCTATTCAGAGGCCATCGGAGCCAAACGGGCTCGCTTGCCTGGATCGTCGCATGAAGAAGGCCCTGCTTTCCCTCGCCGTCATTGCCGCCTCGAGCGGCTATGTCGTCTATCAGAACCACACCACCCAATCCTTGAGCCAGGACAATGCGTCGGCGCTCATCCTGCCGTCGGATGCGTCAAAGGACGGTTCGGACCTGAGCGTCCCCGCCGCCGCCGCGGTCGGGTCGGCGGACTCGGCCCCAGCGGCCCAACCGGCGACGGCGCCTCCCCCGCCATCCGTCCGGATGGGCAGCGCGTTGCCCGCGCCGAGCCCCGCAGAGGAAGGCGACGATCCGAGAAAGGACGTCGCCGCCAACGTCTTCTCGACGCCGGCGCCGCCCCCGGCGCCGCCGATCAGCCAGGCCGCGCCTGTGGTCGCCCCCGCATCGCCGCCGCAAGTCGCCGCCGCGGCCGCCGAGCCGGCTGCGCCGGCCATGCCGCTGCCCCGGCCGCGTCCGGCCGATGCCCCCAGCATCGTCGTTGCATCCCAGAGCGCGCAAAACACCGGCGCCTTCCGTGATGGCACCTATCAGGGCAGCTCCGCCAACGCTTATTACGGCCGGGTGCAGGTCGAGGCGGTGATCCAGGGCGGCCAGCTCGTCAACGTCAAGATCCTCGATTATCCGAGCGACCGCCGGACCTCGCGGGCCATCAACAGCCGGGCCCTGCCCGGGCTCGAGCGCGAGGCCATCCAGGCGCAGAGCGCCGAGATCGACGCGGTCTCCGGCGCCACGCTGACCAGCGAGGCCTTCATGCAGTCGCTCGATTCGGCCCTGGCACAGGCCAGCGGCGGGGCGAGCGGCGGCCGCGGCCGTGCGTGAGACCCGGCACATCATGGGCATGCCGATCACCATCGAGGTGGTCGGCACGCCCGATTCCGCCCCGCTCGAGCGGGTCTTTGCCCATTTCGAGGCGGTCGATGCGCGCTTCAGCCCGTTCAAGGCGGACAGCGAGGTCTCGGCGCTCAATCGCGGCGATGTTCCGCCCTGGGCGAGAAGCGCCGAACTCGAGGAGGTGCTCGAGCTCGCCGAGCAGACGCGGCGGGAAACGCGCGGCTATTTCGACATCCGGCGCCCCTCGGGCGGCATCGATCCCTCGGGAATCGTCAAGGGCTGGGCGATCCGCAATGCGGCGCGGCTCCTCGCCGACGAGGGCTGGCGCGACTATTGCGTCAACGCGGGCGGCGATATCCAGTGCGCGGGCCGCAACGCCGAGGGCGCGCCCTGGCGCATCGGCATCCGCAACCCGTTCAACGCGCGCCAGAGCATCAAGACGCTGCAGCCGGGAGACGCCGGTATTGCGACCTCGGGGACCTCGATCCGCGGCCAGCACATCTACGATCCGCACCACCCGGACCGGCGCCTGAACGAGATTCTCAGCCTCACCGTGATCGCCGCCGATATCTGCGACGCCGACCGCTTCGCCACGGCCGCCTTTGCCATGGGCGACGAGGCCATTTCCTTCATCGCCGAGACGCCCGGCCTCGAAGGCTATGCGGTCGACCGGCACGGCGTCGCCACCATGACTACCGGATTCAAGCGCTATGTTGCCCATGCTTAGGCGCGTCGACCGCTTCGTCGACCGGACCACCATGTACCGGCTGGTCCTCTATTACCTGCTGGCGCTCGCCGGCGGGGCGTTCCTCCTCGGGATGTTCCGGCTCATCGCGGTCGACCCGACGGCGCTCGCTTTTTCAGCCGTGCTGATCACCGGCACGTGCTGGCTCGCCAACCGCGTCTTTGCCCAGGTGTTCGGCGCGGTGCCGAACGTCGAAAGCGTCTACATCACGGCGCTGATCCTCGTCCTCATCGTCGATCCGACGACCGCCACCGATCTCACCGGCGTGGGGCTCCTGCTGTTCGCCTCCGTCTGGGCCATGGCCTCGAAGTATATTTTCGCGGCGCGCGGGCGGCACATCTTCAACCCCGCGGCGATCGGGGTGGCGCTGCCCGGCCTGCTGCTGGGGGAGCCCGCGAGCTGGTGGATCTCGACGATCACCTGGCTGCTGCCGGTCATCCTCGTGGGTGGCCTCCTGCTGGTGCGCAAGCTCCGCCGTTTCGACCTCGTTCTCGCCTTTGCCGTCACCAACCTCCTCGTCGGCGTCCTCAGCGCCGCGCCCGGCGAAATGCTGGGCCAGCTGCGGCTGACGCTGATGGAATCGCCCTTCTTCTTCTTCGCCTTCGTCATGCTGACCGAGCCCCTTACCGCGCCGCAGCAGAAGGCCTGGCGCATCACCTATGGCGCGCTCGTCGGGCTTCTCGCCTCCCCGCAGGTGCACGTCGCCGGCTATTATTTCACGCCGGAAGTTGCGCTCCTCGCCGGCAATCTCCTCACCTTCCTCGTCAGCGCGCAGGGGCGCGTGGTGCTCACGCTCGAGCGGATCGAGAAGGCGGCGGGCGATGCCTATGATTTCGTTTTCCGCCCCGACCGCCCGCTCGCCTTCGCCGCCGGGCAGTACCTCGAGTGGACGCTACCCGTCGCCCGGCCGGACGATCGCGGTAACCGGCGCTACTTCACCATCGCCTCGGCCCCGTCCGGAGAGAAGGTGCGGCTCGGCGTCAAGTTTGCCGCCGGCGCCAGCACCTTCAAGCAGGCGCTCGCGGAATTGCGCCCGGGGCAGACGGTCGTCGCCTCCCAGCTCGCGGGCGATTTCACCCTGCCGCGCGACCCTGGGCGCAAGCTCGCCTTCATCGCCGGGGGCATCGGCATGACGCCGTTCCGCTCGATGCTCGAGGAACTGCTCGAGCGCAACGAGCCGCGCCCGATCGTCGTGCTCTACGGCAACGCCTCGGTCAACGACATCGCCTATCGCGACGTGCTCGAGGAAGCCGAGCGGCGCCTCGGCATTCCGACCCATCACGCGGTGCTCGATCCCGAGGGCGCGGGGCCCGGGGTCAAGCGCGGCTTCATCGACGAAGCCATGATCCGCCGCGCGGTGCCGGATTTCGCAGAGCGGACGTTCTACGTTTCGGGGCCGCAGCCGATGGTTTCGGCAGTCAGGCGCACGCTCCGCCGCATGGGCGTGCCGTTCTGGCGCATCCGGACGGACTTTTTCCCCGGCCTCGCCTGAGGGTGGGGGTGGGACCGGGGGGTCTCGGCCGCTTACAACCCAAAAATCAATCGGCGATGGTGGAGCTGAGGGGAATCGAACCCCTGACCTCATCATTGCGAACGATGCGCTCTCCCAACTGAGCTACAGCCCCGCGCCGATCGGGCTGCCATGTAGCGTATCGGACGCGCTTGGCCTAGCCCT
>DASZTU010000450.1:0-3704 GCA_035547975.1 Devosiaceae bacterium
CAGAGGGGCGAGGTGAGCTGTGGCGCGGCCGTGGCCTCATCAAACCTGCACTGAGGAGAGGAGAGGGAAGGTGAGGTGTCGCCCTGGGGGCGAGGTGAGATGTGGCGCGGCCGTGGCCTCATCAAACCTGCACTGAGGTGAGGAGAGGTGAGGTGAGGTGAGGTGTGGCCCTGGGGCGAGGTGAGATGTGGAGCGGCCGTGCCGCTTCTCGTGCAGGCGAGGAACATGCGAGCCACTTCGTCCCCTCACCCGCCGCTCACGCGGCGACCTCTCCCCAAGTGGCGGGGTGAGATGTGGCGCGGGCCGTGGCCTCATCAAACCTGCACCGAGGAGAGGTGAGGTGACGCCCGGGCGAGGTGAGACGTGGCCCACGTTGCCCCGCGCCCTGCGCCTCGCGCCGCCCGCCCCCGCTACACGCCCTTGCGCTTGCGGCGGGCCGGGTGCTTGCCGTCGCCCGTCGGGGCGGGGGGCGTGCCGCGCTGGTAGCGGACGCCGGTGAACAGCACGACCTCGCCGCCGCCCACGATCTCGGCCCGCGACCGTTCGGCGCGGCGTTGCTTGTCGAACGGAACGAGCTTGCCCAACCCGGTCTCCTGACCCCTGGTCCCTGCCCCAATCGCCCCCGCGCCCGCGGCGAAGCAGCGCGCCATACAGCGATTAAGGGTTCGTCAAGGTTAACAGTCCGCTAACGAAATTCTCGTAAACAGTCGGGCGTGGCGGTTCCGCCGCGGTCAGCGCGATTCTCGGGTCAAAGATGCTCGGCCTTCAGCCCTACGAAACCTTCCAGCTCCTGGCCGAAAGCGGCGGCCTCGAGCGCACCAGCACGCTGCTCGTCGCCGCCTGCGACGCCTTCGCCCGACGGGGCACGTCGACGCCGGCCGAAACGGCGCAGTTCGAGGTGCTCGCCCGGCGCCTGTTTCCGATTGCGACGCCCCAGGCGCGCGCCAAGGCCGCCGCGACCCTCGGCCAGGCGCCCGCCCTTTCCGCCGAACTCGAACAGCTGGTGATCGAAAACGTCGGCGACGATCTCGCCGACTATGTCGTCTCGGCCGCCCATCTCTCCGAAAAGGCGCTGCTCGCCGTGGTCGAACGGGGCGATGTGGGTGCGGCGGCGGCGGTCGCGCGGCGCAGCGACCTCACCAATATCGTCCTCGCCAAGCTGTTCCAGATGAACAGCCGCAAGGTTTACCGGGCCCTTGCGGGCAATACCTCGATCACGCCGCGCGGACCCTATCTCAGCGCGCTCGCGCGTTCCGCCCAGATGGACCACCAGGTCGCCTGGTCGCTCGCCGCCCGCGACGATTTCGACGCCGCGCTCCTTGCGCCGGCCTTCTTCGACCTCAACGAGAGCGACCGAATCAAGGTGATCCGCGCCTTTGCGCTGCGCAAGACGCCCGAGGCGCCGATCCGCAAGACCATCGAGCAGCTCTCGGTCGCAACGACCGAGCTGACGCGGGCGCTGATGAAGCTCTTTGCCGAAAACCGGCGGCCCGAGATCACGACCCTTCTGCACCAGATCACCGGGCTCGACGAAATCCGCGCCGGCCAGATTTCGCACGACGTGAGCGGTGCCGCCCTCTTCGTCGTGCTCCGGGCTTTTGGGTGCACCGCCTATGACGGGCTCAAGGTCTTGATCCACGCCACCTCGCACGACGGCGACCACTCGCAGGCGCTGGCGCAGTTCGCCAAGATGTTCGACAGCGTGTCCATCGATGCCATGGCGTATCTGATGAGCTCGTGGCGCGGCGACGTGAACCTGCTCGATCTCAACAAGCCGGAATACCAGCCGGCGCCGGTCGAGGTGCGCCGCGTCCGCCCGGCGATGTCGAGCAACGCCAATATCGAGCTCGCCATCGAGGCGCTGTCCCGCCTCGGCAACCGCAAGGCGGGCTAGATCAGCGCCGCAATCGCGGCCGCATCGACGCCACCGGGGAGCGTCCCGGGCGTCCGCCCCCAATCCCCCGCAAGCCGGGTGCGGATGAAGGCATCGGCGACGGCCCCGGGCTGATCGCGCAGCAGCAGCGCCGCCTGCAGCAGGAGCGCGTGCGTCTCGACGAAGGCGCGTGCCTCCGATTCCTCCACCCCCGCGCGGTAGCGGTTCCGCGCGGCATCGAGGGCGGCCGCGAGCCGCGGGTCGGCGTGGGCGGCATCGGCGATTTCCGCGTAAAGCGCCTCGAGCGCCTGCGGCAGCCGGCCGACGGTGCGCAGCACGTCGAGGCAGATGACGTTGCCCGAGCCCTCCCAGATGGCATTGAGCGGGGCCTCCCGGTAGAGCCAGGGCATCGGGCTTTCCTCAACATAGCCGCTGCCGCCGAGGCACTCCATGGCCTCGATGACGACGGGTCCGCAGCGCTTGTTCGACCAGTATTTGCCGAGCGCGACGGCGAGCCGGGCGAAGGCCCGCTCGGTTTCGTCGCCGCCCCGGTCGAAGGCCGCCGCGACCCTTAGGCCCACCGCGAGCGCCCCCATCCAGTCGAGGGCGAGGTCGGCGAGCACGGCGGTCATCACCGGCTGGTCGACCAGCTTGCGGCCGAACGCCTCGCGCCGGCGCGCCCACCAGGCAGCCTCGGCGACGGCGCGGCGCATCAGCCCCGCCGGGGCGAGCGCGGTATCGAGCCGGGTGTGGTGGACCATTTCGAGGATGGTCGCGACGCCGCGCCCGGGGTCGCCCAGCCGCTCCGCCCAGGCCGCGTGATACTCGATCTCGGCGGAGGCGTTCGAGCGGTTGCCGAGCTTGTCCTTGAGCCGCATCAGCTGGATGGCGTTGCGCTCGCCGTCCGGCGTCCAGCGCGGCACGAGGAAGCACGTCAGCCCTTCCGGGAGGTTCGCGAGCGTGAGGAAGGCGTCGCTCATCGGCGCGGAGCAGAACCATTTGTGGCCGGTGAGGCGGTAGCCCGCCCCGTCCGGCTCGGCCGTGGTCCGGTTGGCGCGCACGTCGGACCCGCCCTGCTTTTCGGTCATCGCCATGCCGATGGTAAGGCCCGCCTTCATGCCCGCCGGCAGCGCCCGCCCGTCATAGCGGCGGGAGGTGGCGCCCGGCCGCCACGCCGCCTCGAGCGCCGGCGAGGCCGCGAGGGCCGGGATTGCGGCATAGGTCATGGTCATCGGGCAGCAGACACCGGGCTCTACCTGGGTCAGGAGATAGACCATTGCCGCATGGGCGACATGCCCGCCGGGCTCGCCGCCGGTCCAGGGCAGCGCCGCATAGCCTGCCCCGATGCCGCGCTGCATCAGCGTGTGGTAGGCGGGGTGGAAGCGGACCTCGTCGAGGCGCCGGCCGGTGCGATCGAAGATCACGAGCTCCGGCGGATGGCGATTGGCGAGCCGCCCCTCCTCGACCACGTCGGCCGTGCCGATCTCGGCCGCAAAGCGGGCGAGGCCGCCTGCCTGCCCGGGCGCGAACCGCTCGATGAGGGCCTGGAGCGGGCGGTCATCGGCCCAGAGCTCGAGGTTTTCGCGCGGCTCGGGCTGGTTGGCGACGGTGTGCGTTTCGAGAGCGGATCGCGGGTGGTAAGGCTGCATGGCTCCTCCTGCGGCGCCGCCGCTGGCTAGATGACCGAGAGGCCGAGGTCGCCGCCGCGCATCTCGAGGTCGACGACCCAGGCGTCGGGGTCGAAATCGAGCTCGAGGGCGATGCGTTCGCGCGCCTTTTGCGGCTCGACCCGATCGAAACGCCGCTCGAACACGCGGTCGGCGCCGTCCTC
>DASZTU010000451.1:0-4348 GCA_035547975.1 Devosiaceae bacterium
CGGCACCTCGATTGCCCAGGCCTACCAGTTCGTCGACAGCGGCAATGCCGAGCTCGGTTTCGTGGCGCTGAGCCAGGTGATCAACCGCCCCGACGGCTCCCGCTGGGAGGTCGATCAGGCCGACTATACGCCCCTCACCCAGGACGCCGTGCTGCTTTCCCCGGGGAAGGACTCGGCGGCGGCGAAGGCCTTCCTCGCCTTTTTGCGCAGCGAGGAGGCCGTAAAAATCATCCGGTCCTTCGGCTACGGAATCGCGCCGTGACGGGGGATGCCGACCCGCCGGACTGGTGGATCGGCGACCGGTGCCGTCCCCAGCCGCCACGCGGCGGGCGCAGGCCATGACCGACCTCGCCCCGCCGGTCCTCCTGACCCTGGCGCTCGCGACGACCACCACGCTCCTGCTGCTCGTCATCGGGGTGCCGATCGCCTGGGGCCTCAGCCGCTGGCGCTGGGCGGGGCGGGAAGCGGTCGCGGCGATCGTCGCGCTTCCCCTCGTCCTGCCGCCGACCGTGCTCGGCTTCTATCTCCTGCTCCTCCTCGGCCCCAACGGGCCGGGCGGCGCGCTGGCCGGCCTCTGGGGCGGGCGAACGCTCGCCTTCAGCTTTCCCGGGCTCGTCATCGGCTCGGTCGTTTATTCGCTGCCCTTCATGGTGCAGCCGGTGCGGAACGCTTTCGAGGCGATCGGCGACCGCCCGCTCGAAGTCGCGGCGACGCTGCGCGCGGGCCCCTGGGACCGGTTTTTCTCGGTCGCCCTCCCGCTGGCGCGCGGCGGCCTCATTTCCGGGGCGGTCCTGAGCTTTGCCCACACGGTCGGTGAATTCGGCGTCGTGCTGATGATCGGCGGCAACATTCCGGGGCGCACCCAGGTGCTGTCGCTCGCCATGTACGACTATGTCGAGAGCCTCGATTGGGGAAAGGCTCATCTCGTCGCCCTCGGCATGGTCGGGTTCTCGTTCATCGTGATCGCGGCGACGATGCTGGTCGAACGGCGCCTCCGGCCGGGTGCGGCGTGAGCGCCCTCGCGGTCCGCCTCGCCGGCCGCCGCGGCGGCTTTTCGCTCGAGGCCGCGTTCGAGGTGCCGGCCGGCGGCGTCACGGCCCTGTTCGGCCCCTCGGGCAGCGGCAAGACGAGCCTGCTGCGCGCCATTGCGGGGCTCGACCGGCTGGCCGGGCGCTGCGCGCTGGGCGAGGCCGTCTGGCAGGATGAGGGGCGCTTCCTGCCGCCGCATCGCCGGGCGGTCGGCTACGTCTTTCAGGAGGCGAGCCTCTTTGCCCATCTCGACGTGCGGCAAAACCTCGTCTTCGCCGAGCGGCGGGCGCCCGCCGGCGGCGCCCTGATCGGCTTCGAGGAGGCGGTCGCGATGTTCGGCATCGCGCCGCTCCTCGGGCGCCGTCCGGGCGGCCTCTCGGGCGGCGAACGGCAGCGCGTGGCGCTGGCGCGGGTCCTCCTCAGCCAGCCCGAGGTGCTGCTGCTCGACGAGCCGCTTTCGGCCCTCGACCAGCCGGCGCGCGACGAAATCCTGCCCTATTTCGAAATGCTGAAGCACCGGGTCGCGCTGCCGGTCCTGCTCGTGACGCACGACCTTGCCGATCTCGAGCGGCTCGCCGACCGGGTCGTCGTCCTCGAGGCCGGACGGGTCGTGGGGTCGGGCGCGCTCAACGACGTGCTGGTCGGGGAATCGGCCCTCACGCGCCGCCGGGACGCCGCCGCCGTCCTCCCCGGCCGGATTCGGGGGTTCACGGCAGACGGGCTCAGCGAAATCGCCGTTGCCGGGGAGGTGTTGCTCGTCGCCGGCCGCGCCGGGCAAGCGGGGGATGCCGTTCGCGTCCGGATCGCCGCGCGCGACGTGAGCCTTGCGGTCGAGCGGCCGTCGCAGACGACGATCCTCAACATCCTCAGGGCCGAAATCGCCGCCGTCGCGCCGATCGGCGAGGCGGAGGTGCTGGTAACGCTGACGCTCGGCGGCGAGCGGCTGATGGCACGGGTGACGCGCCGGTCGGCGCACGAGCTCGCCCTCGCGCCGGGGCGGGAGGTATTTGCGCAGGTGAAGAGCGTGTCGCTCGCGGCCGGATCGGGCTAAATCTTCAGCAGGTCGACAAAGCGCTGCAGGGCCGCGCCGAGGCGCGCCCGCTGCTTCTTCTTGAGTTCGCCGAAGAGGGCGTTTTCGAGTTCCGCCCAGTTTTCGGCGAGGATGTCCCGGATGCGTTCGCCGCGCTCGGTGAGCCCGATGCCCGGCTCGAGCTCGGGACCGACGGCCCGGCGGGTCACGAGATCGCGCTCGGTGAGCCGCGCCAGCCGCGCTTCGACGGCGGCGCGCGGAATGCCGAGTTCGATCGCCAACTGGTCCTCGGTCGCGCCGCGCCGGGTCGACAGGATGAAGAGCATGGCGTCGTCGCCGGCCTCGAGCCCGCGCTCGACCAGCGGCACCAACAGCGCCTTGTGTGCCAGTTGCCCAGCCTCGATCAGCAGGTAGAGACTTGAATCCGCACTGGGTTTGGCCATGGGTGGGTAATTAACCCCGTCTCCGTCCAGTGACGATCTGTCCTCCATCCTATCGTTAATCCCGCAATCCGCCAGTTTCGCCCCTCCGGCCGCTGAGGTATATCGCCCGCGCAGTCCGGCGGCACGATGGCGGAAACGGCGGCGCAGTCATGCGTCAACCGCAGATTGTTCGCCCGGAACGAATGAGCTAAGCCTCAGCACCGCTTTGCACGAACGGAGCCCATTGCCCCCGTGTTCCTTCCGGCCGGCGCAGCGCCTGCGCCTCTCCTTGCATCCTCGCCTGAGCCGACAGCCTTGGGGGCGCGCCCGTGACGCAGGATCTCGCCCGCATCCGGGCCTTCGTGCAGGTGTTCGATGCCGGCGGTTTTTCGGCCGCCGCCCGGCAATACGGCCGCTCCAAGGCATTGCTCAGCAAATACGTCACCGACCTCGAGGACTATCTCGGCGTCCGGCTGATGAACCGCACGACGCGCAAGCTGTCGCTGACAGAGGCGGGCGAAGCCTATTACCGGGAGGCGAGCCAGCTGCTGCAGCAGCTCGACGACCTCGACGCCTCGATATCCGACCAGACAACGGCGCCGCGCGGCCTGTTGCGGATTTCGGCGCCGCGCAATTTCGGCGAACAGACGCTGGCGCCGGCTATTTTCGAGTATCTCAAGAAGTACCCCGACGTCTCGATCGACCTGAGGCTCGAGGACCGCTATGTGGACCTCGTCGACGAGGGGATCGACATCGCGCTGCGCATCTCCACCCTCACCGATTCCTCACTGATCGCGCGCAAGATCGCCGACATGCACATCCGGATCGTCGGGGCGCCCTCGCTGATCCGGCGGGTTGGGGCGCCGCGGAACCCGGAGGGCCTGCGCGGCCTCCCCTGCATCATCGACACGAACCTCCAGGGACAGGCCAACTGGCGCTTCGTCGAGGACGGAAGGACGGTCTCCATTCACGTCGCGGGCCCGGTGCGGGTCAATTCGCCGCTTGCCGCGCTCGAGGCCGCCAAGATGGGGCTCGGCTTTGCCGCCATGCCCAGCTACCTCGCCGATCCCGCCATTGCGGCGGGCGCACTGACCTCGGTCCTCGAGGCCTATGTCCCGACGGGCCAGACGCTGCAGGCGGTCTATCCGCACCGGCGGCACCTTGCGGGCAAGGTCCGGGCGCTGATCGATCACCTGGTCGACTGGTTCGAGCGCAATCCGGTGCCGTGAACCGGCGGCGGCATCCCAAAGCCGACTGTCGTTTTCCCGTCCCTGTTGCAGTTTGGTGACGCTGCCCTGGGGATATTCGCACGGAGCCCGTCGCCCCGATATTCAAGCTCCCGGCCTTGTGCTTCTTGTGGGCGCCTCTTGGGGGGCGCCTAAGAAAACTGGAGGGACTCTCGTGAAATCCGCACTGGTGGCGGCCGCTATCGCCGCTCTCGTTGTTTCTGCCGTGCCGATGACCGCGCAGGCGGCTGCGCCGGCCACGTCGCACAAGCTCTATTGCACCTTCATGCCCTGGCTGAAGCTCTGCGCCACCGCCGCGCCGGCGGCAGCGGCCAAGCCGGCCCCGGTCGCGGCGGTCGTGCCGGCCACCAAGCCGGCGCCCGCGCCTGCTCCGGTGGTCGCCGCCGCCAAGCCGGCCGCGGCGCATCTCGGCGTCAAGGTCTACAAGTGCGAGAAGCGGGCCGACGGCAAGCCCTACCTGCTGAGCTGCACCTGGTCGGCGAGCTGAGCACCGGCCTCGGCCAGCGCGGGCCGGCAATGGGGAGAAGCGCCGGGCGCCTATCGTCCTGATCGATGCGGCGCGGCGCGGCCAATCTGTCCCGCCGCGGCTTGGCAGGCTCGGCGCCGGTGCCTTCCAAAAT
>DASZTU010000452.1:0-34505 GCA_035547975.1 Devosiaceae bacterium
CCGCGGCCTCCTTGGGCGTGATCGTCACCCAGTCGGGTGAGATCGGCCGCGAAAGACCCGGCTGAACTTTGCGATACATCGCGCCGGGAGGGGTTTTCCGCTCATCGGCGCGAGGCGTTAGCTGGTACCGGTATCAACCACCTGGTCACTGATCCTTCGGAAGTTTGCTGCTTCTCCTTCGCGAGCGCCGGCCGCCGGCCTCGCCGAGGGGCGGCGAACGCACGCCCTGCCCAGGTACTGGTGCCTGGGCCGGCCGAGCCGGCCGCGCCGCGGCGATCCTCCATCCCCGCACGCGACGACGTCCCTCGCATCGGTCAAGCTATTATAAACTTATGATAGTGTCCAGCGGCGCCCGGCGCGTGGAGGAGTGGTCGGCAACGACATCCCGCGGTTTGGAAGAGGATGGCGCGTCCACGCGCATCACAGTCTGGGGGACTGTGGGTCCTGAAATGCCAAAGCTCGGGCCGTGGTCTGGAATCCGAAATCGGGCCGCGGGCCAGGCAGAAAGATCACCCGAGGTCGTTTGGGGCGTCGTAGGTGATGCTGAAGATGTCGGCCGGATGCCGCGCGATGGTGAACTCGAGCTTCTGCTGGTCGGCCGATTGGTAGAGCATCTCGACCGCGAGGATGGCGCTGCCCTCGGGCCGGTCGAGATCGCCGGCGACGTCCGCGTCCGCGACCTCGGCGCGCACCGTTACATGGGCGACGTCGAGCCGGATCCCGAGGTGCCGCTGCAGCGAGCGGAAAATCAGCACGTCGTCGAAATCGGCGCGCGTCAGGCGCCGGCCGATCTCCGGCGGAAAATAGCTCGTGATCTGGGCCTTCTTCTGCTTGCCGACCTCGAGCACCGCCCGCAAGCGGAAGCCGCTCTCCCCCTCGGGGAGGCCGAACGCCTTGCGCAGCACGGGCGAAGCGTCGCGGCGGTAGGATTTTATGCGCAGCCGGGCGTCCTTGGTGAAGGCCGCCATGTCGGCGAAATTCTTGAACGTCCAGCTGAGGCTGACGGGCGGCGACTTCGCCGCGACGATGGCCGGCTTGGCGGACCGCTTGCGGATGAGCCCGTCCGCTTCGAGGTCACGCAACGCCTGGCGGACGGTGATGAGGCTCACCCCGAAGCGCTGCCCGATCTCGGCCTCCTTCGGCAGCTCGGCGCCGATCGGAAGCGCCCCGCTGGCGATCGGCTCGCGCAGCACGTCGGCGAGCTGGCGATAGAGCGGGCCATTGGACCGGCGCAGCGCCCGGTTGGGAAGCAGATCGAGGCTGGAGGCGCGATCATCCATTGGCAGGCCCTTACCCTGCCGTTGGAGCTAGCACGAGCTAGTATAATACCACAAGCGCGGATGGCCCCGGCCGGCACGCCTTGCCCCCGGTTTGGGCACGCACGCCCGCCCGTCCGCGTACGCGCCGGCGATGGGCTCCCGACCGCCCCGGCGAAGCACGTCGCGGGGCGCCAGGCCGCCCCGCCCAGCCCTTGCGATCGTCCCGCCCACGCCGCGCCGCAACGGGCCCCCGCCTCAGGCGCTTTCGTCGCATGGACGAGCGTTGACAATGGCACGATGATACCGGTATCAGAGCCCGCGACCAAGGGAGGGCTCGAGTGGTGGCGGCAGGTGACGGGCGGCAGCGCATTCTGGTGACGGGCGCCGCCGGCGGGTTGGGCAGGGAAATCGCGCTCGAATTGGCCCGCCGCGGCTGCGACCTCGGCCTTGTCGACATCGATGCAGCGGGGACCGCGGCGACCGCGCAGTCCTGCCGGGCGCTTGGCGCCGAGGTCGAGGAGATCGTGGGCGACTTCACCCGCGAGGGTGCGCCGGAAGCAGCCGTCGAGCGCATGGTCGCCAAGTTCGGCGGCCTCGATGGGCTCGTCAACA
Source organism: Devosiaceae bacterium (assembly GCA_035547975.1). Taxonomy (GTDB): domain Bacteria; phylum Pseudomonadota; class Alphaproteobacteria; order Rhizobiales; family Devosiaceae; genus DASZTU01. Next base: position 1,872 of record DASZTU010000452.1, read on the forward strand.
ACGCCGGCTATGGCGCGATCGAGCCGTTCCTCGGAATGACGCACCGCCTCTGGCAGCGGACGCTCAATCTCAATGTCGTGGCCCTCGCGATGGCCTGTGCCGCGGCCGGGCGGGTGATGAAGGAGCAGCGGCGCGGCCGCATCGTCAACATCACCTCGCCCGCCTCGCGCATGGCGCTGCCGGACTACACCGCCTATGCGGCGAGCAAGGCCGGCGTCGATGCCATCACCCGTGCCGCGGCGGTCGCCCTCGCGCCCTTCGGCGTGCTCGTCAACAGCCTCGCGCCGGGCATGATGGATACCGACATGCAGCGCTCGACCGAAGCGGACCTGGCGCGCCTACACGGGCGCAACGATCTCCAGGCGTTCCTCGACGAACGCACCGCCCGCGTCCCGCTCGGCCGCCGGGCGGAGATCGCCGAGGTCGCCCAGGCGGTTGTCTGGCTCTGCCTCGACGCCCCGCCCTACATGACCGCCGAGCGGCTCAACATGTCGGGCGGCATGGACAAGGACTGAACGATGCTGCGCAACCAGCCGCCGGAAACGGCCGACATCGCCGCCCTCAAGCGGCGCGCCACCAATCTCCGCCGCCACATGCTGTCGATGGCGCGCGGGCAGGGGCAAGGCTATATAGGCCAGGGGCTCGGCATCGCCGACCTCCTCGCCGCCCTCTATTTCCACGAGTTGCGCTACGATCCCGAGGACGTCGGCTGGCCGGAGCGCGACCGCTTCCTGCTGTCGACCGGCCATTATTCGATTGCACTCTGGGCGGCGCTCGCCGAGGCGGGCATCATCCCCGTCGAGGAGCTTTCGACCTATGGCGCCGACGGCAGCCGGCTCGAAATGTCGACGCTCGACACCACCCCCGGCGTTGAAGTGATCGGCGGCTCGCTCGGCCATGGGCTGGGGCAGGCGGTGGGGCAGGCGCTGGGCCTGTGGCTCTCAAACTCGGCCGCGCGCGTCTTCGTCGAGCTCTCCGACGGCGAGATGGAGGAGGGCTCGACCTGGGAGGCCGCCATGTCCGCGGGGCATTTCGGCCTCGACCGTCTCGTCGCCCTCGTCGATTGCAACGGCATCCAGGCGGATGGACCCATCGTCATCGACATCGAGCCCGTCGCCGACAAATGGCGTGCCTTCGGCTGGCAGACGATCGAGATCGACGGCAACGACATGTCGGCGATCGTCGGCGCCCTGATGCTGGCCCGCAACGCCAACGGCAGACCCAAGGCCATCGTCTTGCGCACCCTGCCGGGCAAGGGCGTGCCGCGCATCGAGACCAGCGAAAAGTCGCACTTCTTCCGCGTCGATGTGAGCCAGTGGGATTCGATCATCGCCGATTTCGAGGCGCGCGTGGGAGGCGAGGCATGAGCGCCGCAATGGGACAGGGCCGCACCCTGGCAATGGGGCAGGACGAGGCGACCGGCACCGGCCGCCCGGAGGTAGAGGCGCCGTTCGGGCAGGCGCTCGCCGCGCTCGGGCGCGAGCGGCCGGACATCGTGGGGCTCACCGCCGACCTCGGCAAGTACACCGATATCCTGCCCTTCCGCGACGCCTTCCCCGAGCGGTTCTTCAACGTCGGCATGGCCGAGCAGAACCTCATTGCGGTCGCCGCCGGGCTCGCACGCACCGGCAAGACGCCGTTTGCCACGACCTACGGCGTTTTCGCCACGCGCCGCGCCTTCGACTTCGTCGCCATCGCGCTCGCCCACAGCCACCTCAACGTGAAAGTCATCGCGGGCCTTCCGGGCCTCACCACCGGCTATGGCGGCACGCACCAGGCAATCGAGGATCTGGCGCTGATGCGGATGGTGCCGGGGCTCGTCGTCATCGACCCCTGCGACGCAACGGAGATCGCGTCGGCGACGCGGGCCATCGCCGACTACCCGGGCCCGGTCTATATGCGCCTGCTGCGCGGCAAGGTGCCGGTGGTGCTTGACCCGGCGGTCCCGTTCGAGATCGGCAAGGCGCGTCTCCTGCGCCAGGGCACCGAGATCGGCATCGTTTCGACCGGCTTCATGACGGAGCGGGCTCTCGATGCGGCGAGCGCGCTCGAGGCAAAGGGACACTCGGTGGGTGTGCTGCACGTCCCCACCATCAAGCCCTTCGACACGGGAGCGGTGATCGACTTCGCCAAAAGTGTCCGCCAGCTGGTGTCGGCCGAAAATCACGTGGTGGTGGGCGGGCTCGGCAGCCTCGTTGCCGAAACGCTGTTCGACGCCGGCATTTCGAAAAAGCTCACCCGCATCGGCATTCCCGATCGCTACATCGAGTGCGGCTCAGTGCCGGTGCTGCAGGATACCTATGGGCTGACGACGCGGCGCATGATCACGACCATGGCGAACCTTCTCGAGGGGACGTTGAGGTGAGAATCGCCGACGTCGAGACCTATACCGTCGGGGCCGGGTGGAAGAACTGGCTGTTTGTCCGCGTCCTCACCGACGAGGGAATTTACGGGGTTGGCGAGGGCACCCTCAACGGCTTCATCGCGACCACCGAGGCCGGCATCCACGAGCTGAAGCATCTCGTGATCGGCGAGGACCCGCTGCGCATCCATTCGCTCGGCAAGCGCCTTCTCGACAGCGTCTCGCTCGATGCCGGTCACATCCACCGCACCGTGATCGCGGCGATCGAGGTCGCCTGCTGGGACATCCTCGGCAAGAAGCTCGGCGTTCCGATCCACCAGCTGCTGGGCGGGCGGGTGCGGGAGAGCGTCCTCGGCTATGCCAATGGCTGGTACCGCACCGAGCGCACCCCGGAAGCCTTCCTCGAGGCGGCGCAGGCGGTCATCGCCAAGGGCTTCCACGCCATGAAGCTCGACCCCTTCGGCACCGCGCAGGGGTTCATCAGCCGCGAAGAATTGCAGCTCTCCTATGACATCTGCCGGCTGCTCCGCGACCGCCTCCCCGCCGACACGGAGCTGCTCATCGACGTGCACGCCCGCTTCACCGAAGCGGCCGCGCTCGAGGCGGCGCAAAAATTCGCCGACCTCGGCATCTACTGGTGGGAGGAGCCGACCAGTCGCGACCGCCAGGAAACGGTGCACAGCGTGGCAGAGCGGAGCCCGATCCGCGTCGCGACCGGCGAGATGTACGATACGGTCGGCCAGTTCTATACGCTCGCCGAGCGCGGCGGCGTCAACATCTTCCAGCCGGAGCCGATGTCGCTCGGCGGCATCGCGCCGACCCTGGCGGTGGCCAATCTCGCGCTCGCTCATGGCAGCTACATCGCCCCGCACCAGAGCGGCGGGCCGGTCGCGACCGCGGTCTGCCTGCAGCTCGCCGCCGTGGTACCGAACTTCCTGATCCAGGAGCATTTCGACGCCTTCAACGACCCGTGGACGCTCGACGTCGTCGACTGGCACCCGAGCATCGACCCCTTAACGGGGCACCTCTCGCTCCCCGACCGGCCGGGCCTTGGCATCGACCTCAACCTCGAGGTGATCAAGGCCCACCCCTACAACCCCAACGCCTATCTCAACGTCCACGCCGAGGGCTGGGAAAAGCGCCTGGGTCAGCGCGGCGACCGGCTGGCGTGAACGCGTTCGAAGAGTCTGCCCGGCCTTCGCGGACCAGCAGGTCTCTACCGAAATACCTATCCTCATCTCGGTGCCCTCACCTGCGGGTCGCCGGAGGCGCGTTCATGCCGCTCAGGTGCTTTCGCGGTCGACGATCTCGAAGCCGAGGCTGACCACATTGGGCAGGTTGGGTTCGCCCCGGAGCCGCGCGAGGAGCTGGCGCACGGCCCGCCGCCCCATCTCGTAGCGTTCCACGCGCACCGTCGTGAGACTGGGATAAAGCTGCGCCGCGAGCTCCATGTCGCCATAGCCGGCAATCGCGATCCGCTGCGGAATCTGCCAGCCGCGCCGGTGGCACTCCTGCACCGCGCCGATCGCCAGCGTGTCGCTCGAAAAGAAGATCGCATCGATGTCGGTGAAGCGACGGGTCAGCACGTCGAGCGCGTGCGCGCCCCCGGCGGCGGTGATCGGCACCTCGACCTCGAGCGCGTCGTGGTTCTTGAAGCCGAGCGCCGAAAGGGCGGCGTGGTAGCCGGCACGGCGCTGCTGCAGCCGGTCGTTGCCGTGGATGGGCGTCGACACGAAGCCGATGCGCCGATAGCCCTTCGAGGCGAGGTGCATGGTCATGGCGTGCGCGGTCTCGAAATTCGAGATGCCGACCAGCATGTCGATCGGGTCCCGGCCCTTGATCTCGGAAATTTCGACCACCGGCGCGCGGCTCGCGACAAGCAACTCGCGCGCCGATTCGCTCTGCACGAAGCTTTGCAGGATCATGCCCGCCGGGCGCCAGCCGAGCAGCGCCTTGACCGCGTTTTCCTCGGCCTCGGGCGTGAATTCCCCCTGGATCAGCAGCAGGATGTAGTCATTGTCGTGACACTCGTCGGACATGCCCTGCACCTGCTCGGCGATGCCGGAGTTGATGAGCGGCGGCACGACGGTCCCGATGATGCGCCCGCTCCCCTTCATGCTCGAGGCGATCCGCGACGGCACGTAGCCCGCCGCCTCGATCGCCTCCAGCACCCGGGCGCGGGTTCCGGGGGAGACCATTTCCGGGTTGGAGAGCACGCGCGACACCGTCATCGGCGCAACCCCCGCGCGCTTGGCGATTTCACGCACGCCCAGACGGCCGAGCGGCCGCTTGCCACTCCCCGTTCCTTCATCACTCATGCTCAGACGACCCCCATTGACACCGAAATGATAGCGGCTCGCGCGAGCCCGCACCACGCCCGCCCCCGGGGGCGGCAGGGGTCGGCTCCGAAGCCGTGTGGTCGCCGCCGGGGGTTGCCCCTCGTCATCGCAGTGGCTATTGGTAGGGTGGCAAGGTCATCCTACCAATCATGCAGCAACTCGTCACATCCCGCCTCTACGAGCAGGTTGCGAGCGCCCTCCGCGCCCGGATCGTCTCGGGCGAACTCACCAAGGGCGAGCGGCTCCCGACCGAGCGCGAAATCGCCTTGAGCTATGGGGTCAGCCGGAACGTTGTGCGCGAAGCCATTCGCGCGCTCTCCAAGGATGGGCTCGTGACCGTCCGGCAGGGGAGCGGCACGTTCGTCGCCGACGCGACCTCCCGGGCGCTGGGCGACTCGCTCTCGCTGGCGCTCAGGGTGGGTGGCCTGAGGCGCAATCTCGCCGCCCTGATCGAAATCCGCCAGATCATCGAGCCGAGCGTCGCGGGGCTGGCCGCCGAGCGCGCCACCCCGGAGGACATCCGCAAGCTCGAGGGCGAGGTCGAAACGATGGAGCGGGCGTTCGCCGACGTCGACGCGTTCATTGCGGCCGACCATCGCTTCCACGTCGCCATCGCCGAGTGCACCCAGAACCATTTGGTGCCGCTTCTGCTGTTCACCATCGTCGACGTCCTCAACGAGCAGCGCAAGCGCCTGTTTTTCGTCGAGGACAGTGCCCAGACCGCCCAGAACTGGCATCGCAGCATCCTCGAGGCCATTGCGAGACACGATCGGCAGGCTGCGGTCGCCGCCATGCAGGACCACCTCGGGCAGGTCCGTCACGACATCAATCGGCTGACCGAAGAGGGGTCCGCCGGAGGGGCGGCCAAACTTTCAGACTGACGCAGGCGCCGCCGGCAAGCGGTCGCCACAACGAGAGACAGGAGGAGGAGAACCCATGTCAGGAATCATCAGGCGAGCCGCGGGCTATTCGCTGGCGGCTCTCATGGCCGCGTCGCTGGCTGCCCTGCCCGCCGGCGCCGCCGACGCGACCCATCTGCGCATGACCGTGCTCGGCGGACCCGGGGCAGGCGACGGCACGGTGGGCGCCATCAAGGCCTGGAACGCGGCCCATCCCGAGCTTCAGGTCGACCTCGAGCTCCAGTCCGACGAGCTCAACTGGCAGGCGACCGCGCCCACCACCATGTTCGCCGCGAGCGATGGTCCCGACCTCAGCTGGTGGTGGTGCTCGCCCTCCTTCCAGTACAAGGACATGATCGCGGCGGGGCTGCTCGCGCCGCTCGACGACATCTATCCCACCGCGAGCTACCCCGAGGGCACCAACCAGTATTTCACCGAGCCTGACGGGCACAAATACGGGGTCAACACCGACGTGGTGTGGACTCCCTACATCTACTACAACAAGAAGATCTTCGCCGACCTGGGGCTCGAGCCGCCCAAGACCTGGGACGACCTCTACAACATCGCCACCAAGGTGCGCGCCGCCGGCTATCAGCCGATGGTCACGCTCTATGACTACGGCATGGTCAACCACCTGCCGGACGGGCTGATGATGCGCTCCTGGTCGAAGGAGCAATACATGGCGATGCTGCACAACTGGTCGCCGAAATCGACCGACGCGGAACGCCAGTACAAGTGGACCGACCCCGACAGCGTCCGCATTTTCCAGACCCTCAAGGACATCGCGACCAAGGGGCTCGCGGCCGACGGCTTCGCCGGGATCATCGACGACGAAGTGGCCAAGTCCATGTTCACCTCGGGCAAGGCGGCGATGTACCAGACCGGCTCCTGGGGTGGCGCCGGCATGCTCGACCAGAAGCAGTTCGACGTCGGCTTCTTCTACTATCCGCCGATCAACAAGGAGAGCTATGGCTCGGTCGGCAGCTGGGTGCCGAACTGCTTCATCGCCTTCAACCGCCCGAACCTCGACGCGGCCAAAAAGGTGATCGCGTTCCTGTCCTCCAGGGATGGGGCCCTCGCCTACGGCAAGGCCTCCGGCCTCACCATCGGCCGCACCGATGTCGATGCGGCAACGCTCTCGGGCTTCCTCAAGCCCATGGTCGCCCAGATGGCCGCCGATGTGGGCACGATGGGCGCGCCGCCGCTCTTCGAGTCGGCCGTTCCGCCGGATGTCCTCAATGCGCTCAAGCGCACCGCCGGACAGGTGCTGACGGGCGTGCTGACGCCCGAGCAGGCGGGCGAAGCGATGCAGCAGGCCTACGAGGACGCGCGCAAGCAGTAGGGCCCCTCGATTCGATCCGGCCGGCGCACCGTGCCGGCCGGAGTTACTTTTCGGTCTTGGAAGAGCATGACGACGCACGAGGACACGCGCGAGGACGGGGCGGCGATCGCACGGGCCGAGGGCCAGCCGCGCCGCTGGTCCCTCTGGCTGCGCGACAACTACCACTGGTACCTCTTCATCGCCCCCGCGGTGCTGCTGCTCCTCGCCTTCATGGGCTTTCCGCTCTACCGCTCGCTCGAATTGTCGCTCTTCCAGTGGAAGGGCCTGCTGCCCCGCAAATGGGCCGGGCTCCACAATTTCGAGCAGCTGTTCGCCGACGGCTATTTCTGGAGCGCCCTCAGCCACACCATCGTGTTCGCGATCGCGGCCACCGTGGGGACGGTCGGGCTGGGGTTCCTCTTGGCGGTCGCCATCTCGCGGCGCGTGCCGCTTCATTCACTTTACCGCTTCGCCTTCTACCTCCCGGTGATGCTGCCGATGACCGTGGTGGCCGCACTCTGGGCGCGCATCTACGAGCCCAATTTCGGGCTCCTCAACACCGCGCTCAAGGCGATCGGCCTCGGCGCCCTGGCGCAGCCCTGGCTCGGCAGCCTCGACCTTTCGCTGCCCGCGATCATCGCGGTGGTGATCTGGCAATACGCGGGCTTTCCGATGATCGTGCTGCTCGCCGCCATCGAAGGCGTGCCCGAGGAACTGCATCAGGCCGCGACCCTCGACGGGGCCAGCGAACTCGACCGCATGCGCTACCTCATCGTGCCGATGATCTGGCCCGTGCTGGTTTCGATCAGCGTCATCCAGATCATCTTCTCGTTAAAAGTGTTCGACATCGTCTGGGTGATGACCAAGGGCGGGCCGGCCGAGAGTTCGTCGGTCCTCGGCACCTACCTTTACCGCCGAGCCTTCGAGCAGCAGGAGTACGGCTACGCCTCGGCGGTCGCCGTCGCCATGTTCGCCGTGATCTTCACCGTCACCTACCTCTATTACCGGCTGAGCAAGGTCGATGCGGTCGAATTCTGAAACTGCCATCTCGCCCGTCGAGCGCCGGGTGCAGCTGGGCCTGAAAATCCTGGTCACGGCGTTGCTGCTGCTCTGGCTGCTGGTCCAGGTCTATCCAATCGTCTTCCTGTTCACGACCTCGCTCAAATCCGATCCGGAGATCCTTTCGGCGCCGTTCTCGCTGCCGTTCCCGCCGCAGTTCGACAACTACCTGGCGGTGATCGAGGGCGGGCGCACCAACCAGTCGATCCTCGTCTATTTCACCAACTCGGTGATCGTGACGGCGGGGACGCTGGTGCTGCTCATCGCCGTCTCGGCGCTCGCCGGCTACGCCCTGGCGCGCGGCAAATTTCCGGGCAGCACCGCAACGCAGCAGCTTTTCCTGCTCGCCCTCGCCGTCCCGGTCCACGTGCTGCTGATCCCGATCTACTTCTTTTTCGGGCAGCTCGGGCTGCGCAACAATCTCCTCGGCATGATCCTGCTCTACACGACGCTCGGCCTGCCCTTCACCACCATCCTCCTGCGCTCGTACTTCCTCTCCTTCCCGCGCGAGCTCGAGGAGGCGGCGCGCATCGATGGCTGCGGCCGGTTCGGCGTGTTCTGGCGCGTGGTGCTGCCGATCTCGCGCGGCGCGCTCGCCTCGATGGCGATCATCAATATCGGCTGGGTGTGGAGCGAGCTCTTCTTCGGCCTGACCCTGCTCGATAGGACCGGCGTGCGGACGCTCCCGCTCGCCATCGCGGCCTACAAGCCCGCCTCGATGGCGCAGCAGACCGCGGTGGGCGAGCTCTTCGCCATCATGGGTCTCACCGTGCTGCCGATGCTGCTCTTTTACTTCCTGTTCCAGAAACAGATCCGCAAGGGCATGACCGCCGGCGCGATCAAATGAGGGTGACGATGTCGCACTGGTATCGGCAGAGCTTCCGGAAAGTCCATCTGCTCTATGTTTCGCCGCAATGGGCCGAGCGGCGCGGCGAGGCGTTCGACGCGGCGGCATACGCCGAGGCTTATGAGCGCGCGGGCGTCGACCTCGTCCAGCTCTACTGCAAGGACCATCACGGCGTCTGCTACTACCCGAGCTCGCTTGGCCTGCAGTATCCGCGCGACATCGTCGGCGAGCTCCTCGGCGAGCTCCGCAAGCGCAACATCCGGATGATGGCCTATGTCAGCATGTTCTTCGACAACTATGCGACGGGCCTCCATCCCGAGTGGCGGGCGGTGAACGAAGCGGGCGACCCTCACAAGACGGGTCCGTTCTTCCACGCTTCGGTGTGCTCCCCCTATGCCGATTTCGTGCTGACCCAGCTCGACGAGCTCGCCGCGGCCTATGAAGTGGATGGCTTCTGGCTCGACATCATCCCGCTCGCCCGGCATCTGCCGCAGGAGCTCTGGATGATCCAGCCGCACCCGGTCCCGGACTATTCGCTTTACGCGCAGAAGCGGTATCGCGAAGTCACCGGCAAGGGGCTCCCGCTCAACCCGACCCCGGAGGAGTCGGACGCGATCTTCGAGGTGATGACCGCCGAGGTCGATGCCTTCATGCAGCGGGCCTATGCGACCATCCGCCGGCACCAGCCGGACGCGGTGATCACCTACAACGCGGCGGGCGCGCCGGGCGACCCGCTCGATTCGGGCGACCTGATATCGATCGAGGGCCACGCCCCGCACTATACGCGGCAGAGCTTCATCGCGCGCTGGGCCAAGGGTCGGGAAAAGCCCTTCGAGATGATGACGGCGGGCGGGGTTTCGCGCACGCCGCTCGGCGGGGGCTGGAATGCGCTCGACCAGAAGCCCGCGAGTATGTTGCAGCTCGAGGCGGCGATTCTCGTCGCGCAGGCCGGCAATCCGACCATCGGCCAGGTGCCCCAGCCCGACGGTTCGACCGATCCGGGGCAGTTCGAGGCGTTCGGCCAGGTGTTTCGCCCGATCCGCGACATCGAGCCGTGGCTGGTCGACGCAGAGGGCGTGTCCGACGTTGCCCTCGTGCTGGCCGCCAAGCCCCGTGCCGCCTCCGCGCACTGGCAGCGCATGACCGCTTCGGCCGAGGCGGTGCACGAGGCGCTGATCGCCGAGCATCTGCAATACGACATCGTGCGGCTCGATCGGGACATCTCGGCGTACCAGGCCGTCGTTCTCGCCGAGCAGACGGCGCTGAGCGACGCCGAGGTCGAAAAGCTCCGCACCTATGTGCAGGGCGGCGGCCACCTGATCGCCGCCGGCAACGCTTCGCTTTTCGACGAACGCGGGCGTCGGCGAGGGGATTTCGCCCTCGCCGATGCCCTCGGCATCCGCTACGCCGGCCCCGTGCCGGCGGATTTCGTCTACCTCGTGCTCGACGATCCCGATCTCGGCGCGCGGGTCACGCGCCAGCCGATCCTCGTCGACCAGGCGGGTGTCGCCGTGACGCTGGCCGGCGGGCGTTTGCTCGGCCGGCTTGCCGAGCCGGAAGCCCGTCGCACCGACGCAACGACGGTGCTCTGGGGCGATGCCCCGCCCGACTGGGGGCACAGCCATCCCGGGCTCGTCGCGCACGCGTTCGGCCAGGGCAGCGCGCTTTATCTGCCGTTTCCGATCAAGTGCGACGGCGTGCCCAATCTCTGGATCAAGCGGCTGGTCGGAGCCCTCGTCAAGGGTGCGGTCGAGCGCCCCTTGCTCACGACCAATGCCGGGCCGGGGATCGAGGTTACCCTCAACCGCCAGGCGGGCCGGTTCGTCGTCCACCTCTGCAACCACTATGCCGGGGACCCGGGGCGCCTCAGCATCGGCGACAATCTCATGGCCGCGGCCGGGTTGACGCTCGAGCTCGACCTCGACCGGCTCGGCCTCGACAAGGTCGGCCGGGTCTATGCCGCGCCAACGGGGACCGTCGATCACATGGTGGAGGGGCGTCGCCTCAGCATCACGGTTCCCCCCTTCACCATCCACAGCCTCATCGTCGTCGAATAGGCCCGCTCGAGGGTGGGCCAGTTCGGCCTTCGCCGCCGACGGGGCGCTAGCGCGGGTATCCAGGGATGCGGGCCAGCAGCCATGCCAGGGGATCGTCGACCCAGGCGCTCGTCACATAGTCGTCGTGGTCGACGCCCGCCGTCGCCACGAAGTCGACAACGCCCGGGGCGAGCTGCCGCGGCAGCCCCGTGCCGTAGGGAATGCCGGCGGCGGCGAGCCGGCGCATCGTCTCCGAATTGCCGTCGGCCGCCGCCTCGCTATAGGCCGAAAAGAAGAAGGCCGAGCGGTGGTTCGCGGCGATCCAGCGGGCGAACTTGTCCGCCTCGGCAACGAGCGCATCGAGGAGGATCACGCCGCGAATGCGGTGCCCCGCGCCGCCCGCCTTGAGCACGTAGGCGGCCGGGTTGTACCCGCCGCTATAGGCGACGAGGATGATGGGAAGGCCCGAAAAACTCCGCCGCGCCTCGGCCGATCCCCAGAGCCGCGCCAGCGCCCCCGACGCCTCGCCCATGAACTGCGCGAACGCGCCGGGCAGCCAGAATCGGCCGGCGCTCGAATCGAGCGCGTTGACGGCAAATTGCGGCGCAACGAGCGCCGCGTTGAGGCCGGAGGCCTGCAGCTGGTCGAACACGCGCTGGCGTCCCAGCACGTCGCGCTGCAGGGTTGCGTTGTTGCCGTGGAAGAAGACCACGATCACCGCCCGGCGGCGGAGGTTGAAACCGGCGGGCAGGGCGACCAGCACCCGCTGGTCCGAATAGGTCTGGTCCGCGTAGTAGATGCCGCCGCGCGGGCTCGTATGACCCACCCGGCCATCGGGCCCGGTCATGTCGAGGAAATCGGTGCCGTCGTCCGGCTTGACCCCGTTATAGGGAAACGGGGCCGAGGCAAAGCGGATGAGTTCCGCCCGCGCCCTCGGCAGCGGCCCTGCGGGCGCCGCCCCAAGGGCAGGCCCCCCGACGGCCGCAGCGGTGAGGCCGAGCGCAAGGCGCCCCAGCGCCCGGCGCGAGACCCCTTCGCCCGGCATCAGGCGGCCACCGCCCGCGGGGCGCGCAGCACAGCGAAAAAGGCCGGTATGGCGACCAGGTAGGCGGCCCCCGCGATCTCGAGCACCGCCCCGAGCCCGAAATTAGTCGCGACGATCGGCACCAGCGCCGCCCCGACAACGGAGAAGCAGCCATTGATGCCCCACGCCCAGACGAACATGTGGTCCTTGTTGAGCCGCGTCAGCCACGTCATCGCGGTCGCCATCGGAAAGCCCATCAGGAAGGCCGGCGGGGCGATGAGAGCAAAGCAGAAGACGAGTCGCAAGGCGTAAGGGTAGGCGCCGATCGCGTCGAGCACCGGTGCGAGATAGATGCCATAGCCGATGAGGAGCGCGGCGACGAGCAGGAGGATGATCGGCAGGGAGACCCGCGCGCGGTCGAACAGTCGCTCCGAGGCGAAGGCGCCGAGGCCGGAAAAGACCAGCATGCCCGCGATCATCACCGAGGCGGAGATGGTGGGATTCGAAAGCGCCAGCGTGAAGCGGGAGATGAGCCCGACCTCCACCATGATGTAGCCGAGCCCGAGGCCGGCGAAATAAAGGATGGTCCCGGCCTTGCCCGGCGAGCGGGAGAACACGGCGCGCCAGCCGAAAATCACCGGCAGGAGGATCAGGACCGCCGCGCACGCCGCGGCGACCCCGAGCGTCGCCCAGAGCACGAGATATCCCCAGTCGTCCTGGAAGAGGTCGAGCCGGTCGAGCGTCTTCGGCAGGTCGCCGAACTTCTCATAGGCGGCAAAATAGGGTGCGTCATTGGTGAGGGGCCGCGTGTCGAAGACATATTTGTCCGCGACCTGCTGCCAGCCGCCCAGCATCATGTAGTGCCAGGCGAGCCGCCCCATTGTGGTCGCCGGAACCGCCGTGTCGCCGGAGCCATCGGCGCCGGCGGCATTGTCGGTGGTATCGGCGGGAGCGGTATCGGGCGGAGCATCCGCCGCAGCCGCATCGGTCGAATCCGTCCCGTCCGGCATGTCGGCGGTCGGGTCAGCGGCGCCGGCCGCCGGCGCGCCCGCGCTTGCCGCTTCGGCGCCCGCCGCATCGCTCGCCTCGTCCCCGGTGTCGCCCGTGGGGGCGGCGGCCGCGCCGCCGTCGGACCCCGCATCGGCATTGCCGAAGATCGCGTCGTGGTACTGGGCGAGGATGCTATCGGTCTGGCTCGTATCGAAGGGATAGCCGGGCGCGTAGATTTCGTCCCAGGACATCGACCGGGTATATTGCTCGAGCTTCTTCACCTCCTCGGGCGTGAAGCCGCCGCGCTTGAAGAGCATTGTCGCCGTCGAGAGATAGCTCGAGGCGACGAAGACGTCGTTGGGCGCCCCCTCCGGATCGAATTGACGCGCCGCCTCGGCAACCGTCGCGTAGAGCTTGAGGATCGACTTGGGCGGCTCCTCCTTGTTCCACGCCGTGATCGAGAGGATCCCCCCCTCGTTCAGCGCCGACATGTAGTCGAGGAGCGCCTCCTTGGTGTAGGCGTACTTCTCCGTGATGGCGAACCCGCCGGGGTTGGAGAGGCCGACCGAGTCGGCGAGGCTCAGATCGACGACGTCGTAGCGGTTCTGCGTGTGCGAGAGATAGAGCCGGCCGTCATAGTCGATGACGCTGACCCTGGGGTCGGCGAGGACGTTGCCGGTGACATCCCTGAGCGACGGATCGCGAAACGCCGCGAGCACCGCCGGGTTGTTTTCGGCGACCGTCACGGCGGTCGAGCCGGCGTGGAGGGCGACATTGGTCGAGATGCCGCCGCCGAACTGCACGACGAACGTGCTCGCGTTCGGCTTGAGCACGTAAGGGTAGTACATCGGCAGGTACTTGAAATAGGCCCCATCGACGGCGGGCAGCTGCCGCATGATGCCCTCCGGCCCCTCGCCGTCGATATACATGCCGACATAGGTCTTGGGCGGCAGGTCGGGCAGGTTGAATGCCGCGTTGTCGGAGAGCCCCGGCGCGAAATGCATGTAGGAGCTCGAATAGATCTGGAGATCGCCGAAGGGCGAGATGTTGCGGTAGATGCGCTCGCCGTCCGGGAAGTTGCGGGCGTAGGAGACGCCCTTGTACTGGGAGGTCGCGATTTCCGGGATGCCGAGGAGCCCGGGCAGGGCGACATAGGCGGCGATGGTGATGGCCCCGAGCGCAACCGTTGCGCCCCCGAGCACCCAGTTGCGGCGCGCGCCGAACCAGAAGAAGCCCCCCAGCCCCCATAGCGCCAGCGGCACGGCGATGATCCGCTCGGGCGCGAAGAAATAGAGCGCCCCGAGGATGACGAGGCCGGCAATGCCCGACCCCGTGAGGTCGGCGAAATAGACCCGCCCGAACCCGGTCCGGCTCTTGAGGAACACGATGCCGAGGAAGAACGCCCCCGAGAGGAAGGGCAGCAGGTAGAGCACGAAATTGGCGAATAGCCGCCATTTCTGCGCCGGGTCGGAGACGATGAAGATGGCGTTGAACGGCACCGTCTGCGCGGCGAGGTTGGCGGCGACGGTCAGCGGCCCGAAGAGGAGCAGCGCGGTCGAGGCGGCGCCGCGCCAATGGCGGTCGAAAAAGCCCTTGCCGACGAAGATCACGACGCTCGAAAGGGAGAAGCCGAGCAGGGCCAGCGACACCACGAGCGAACCGAAATGCGCCCAGCTCCCCACCGCGAAAACGCGCATTATGGCGATCTGCAGCGCGATGATGGCCCCGGCGACGAGCCCGACCGAGAGGTAGAACGGCGGGTTCGGTTCGGCGGCGACGGCACTGGTCGTCTTGAGCGGCTCTTCCATGAGGTCCCTGATGCGCAAAGCCCCTCCGGCGGCATTCGCGAAGGAGAGGCGAGGGCTACCCTAGCCCGATTTGGCCGCCCGAGACAGCGGGGCGGTGCCGGGCCGACGGCGATCTTCACCGGCCCCTGCTGCGCCGCCCCACCGGCTGGATGGGGCGGAGCCGCCGCGCGCGGGCCTAGCCGTTGTGCGTTCCGACGATCTTGTCGCCTTCGAGCTTGGTGAACGGCACGAAGGGCACGATCTTGCCGTTGTAGATGTCTGAACGGGCCACGGTGAACGAGCCGTCGGCGTTCTGCGTCTTCACCACCTTGAGCACGTGCTGCGCCCCGGGCGGTCCGACGGGGATGACCATGATGCCGTTGGGCTGCAGCTGCTGCAGCAGGTCGGGCGGAATGTGGTCGATGCCGCAGGTCACGATGATCTTGTCGAACGGGCCGTTGTCCTTCCAGCCGTAATAGCCGTCGGCATTCTGGCTCGTGATCGACTTGAACTCGGTATAGCCCTTCCCGATCAGCGCGTCGTAGAAGCCGCGCGTGCGCTCGGCCAGCGGCTTGATGATCTCGATCGTCCACACCTTGTCGGTGAGATGGGAGAGATAGGCCGACTGGTACCCGGACCCGGTTCCGATCTCGAGCACCTTGTCGGTCGGCTGCACGTCGATGGCCGTGGTCATGCGCCCGACGAGGTGCGGCCCCGATATCGTCACACCGTAGTTGATGTCGAGGAAGGCCGAATCGTACACGCGGTCGAGGTTCTGCTTGAGCACGAATTCCTCGCGCGGGGTGAAGAGGAACGCCTTCTTGTTCCGGTCGTCGAGCAGATCCTTGTTGGCCACCATGTGGCGGAAGCGGTCGAAGCGCAGCCCGAGATATTTCGGGTCTTCGCCGCGGTTCTTGACCATCCAGTCGATGAAGGCCTGCCGGTCGTTCATCGGCGGGTTCATCGACGGGTCGAACGCAACCGGGACATTGGCCCGGGCAAAGCCCGGCAGGGCGGCTGCGGTGGCAACCGTCAGCGAGCCGGCTAGGAAGTCACGACGACGCATATTTGTTCTCCACCCAGCCAAATCCGGCCGGGACAAACTAAGCCAATGATTTGGGGCGAGCTTGTGGCCCGGTTCAACGGCCTCTGGCTAGCAAGCCGATCCTGAATGACAGATGACCAGCCAATGGCCGCATGCAGAACGGAAATACCATGCCGGCGCGATTGTTTTCTTGCCGGTTCGGCAAGTTTGCCGGATAACGATGCGAGCTTTTCGCCGCATGCGTTACTTTGTCGCGCGGGTTAACTGCCCGACCGGCGAGTCCCTGTGTTGAGCGTGAGAAAATAAGCCGCGCCGCCGAGCGCCGTGATCCAGAAGCTCGTGGGCCAGTCGGTCAAGAAAGCGAGGACGAGGCTCGCCCAGGCGATGCCGACGGCGAGAAGAACCGAGACCGCGACGCCGCTTGCGACACCCCGCGTCAGGCGCATCGCCGTGGCCGCAGGCGCAACCATGAGCGCAAACACCAGCAGCACGCCCACGATCTGCATGGCCGCAACGGTCGAGAGCGCAACGATGACCATGAACAGCGTCGAGACCAGGGTCAGCGGCACGCCCTTGGCCTCGGCGAGTTCCGGCTGGAGGCTCGCAAAGAGCAGCGGCCGGGCAATCGCGGCAAGGCCCAGCAGGCTCGCGAGGCCGAGCGCCACGAGCACGTAGACGGTGCCGATCGAAATGCCGAGCACATTGCCGAAGAGGACGTTCGTCGCCTGGGCGGCATAGGCGGTATAGAAGTGGAGGAAGAGAAGGCCGAGGCCGAGCGACAGCGTCAGCACGATGCCGATCGCCACATCCCGGTTGGCGCGGTTGCCGAGGATGCCGATGCCGAGCCCCGCAACGACGGTGAAGAGGGAGAGGCCGGCAATCGGCGAAAGCCCGATCAGCGCCGCCCCGGTCGCGCCGGGAAAACCGACATGCGCCAACGCGTGGCCGGCGAAGGTTTCGCCGCGCAGCACGAGGAAATAACCGACCGCGCCGGCGACGATCCCGACGACCGCGGTCGCGAGGAAGGCGTTGCGCATGAAATCGTAGTCAAGAATGGTCGTGATGCTCATGCCCGTTGGGCCCGTGCGTGTGGGCCCCTCCTTCGATGTCGACCTCCTCCGCGAGGACGAAAATCCGGCCACTGGCGCGCACCACGGTGATAGGCGCACCATAGAGCTGCGAGAGCGTTGCGGGGTTGATCACCTCGTCGACGCTGCCGATCGCCGCCTGCCCCCGGCCGAGATAGAGCACCTCGTCGATGGCATGGAGCAGCGGGTTGAGCTCGTGCGAGCAGAAGAGAACGGCGATGCCGCGCTCCCGGCCGATGCGGTGGACGAGCTCGATGATGGCCCGCTGGCTCGCCGCATCGAGCGAGATCAGCGGCTCGTCGAGCAGCAGGAGTCTTGGCTCGCCGAGCAGCGCCTCGGCGATGAAAATGCGCTGCCGCTCGCCGCCCGAGAGCTCGTTGAGCGGGCGGCGGGCGAGGTCGAGGGCGCCCGCCTGCTCCAGCACCTCGAGCGCCGCGTCCCGGTCGGCGCGCGAGGCGAGCGGCAGCCCCCAGCGGTGCCCGCCGGCTGCGCCGGTGACGAGATCGAGGCCGGTGAGGCCGATCTCGGCCGAAATCCGCCGCGCCTGCGGCATGTAGCCGATCGCCGGATTGCCGCGCCGGGGCGGTCTTCCGAGCACGCCGATGCGTCCGGCGGCGGGCGGCACGAGCCCGAGCACCGAGCGCAGCAGCGTCGTCTTGCCCGCCCCGTTGGGACCCAGCACGCCGACGAATGATCCTGCCGAAATCGTGAAGGACACGTCGTTGAGCACGGGGCGCCCGCGATGGGCGAGGCTGACATGGTCGAATTGAAGCGCAGGTTCCAGGGGTTTTATTTGAGCGCGTCCTCGATCTGGGTGAGCTGCCCCAGCAGCCATTCGGGAATGGTCGTGCCGGCGGGCTCCGTTTCCGTGATGCCGATCACCTTGACCTGGCTGTCCCGGGCGAGCTGAACCAGCCGGCCCGTGGTGTCGTCGGTCACCTGGGGGTTGTAGAAAAGGATCTTTGCCGCGCCCGAGCGGAGGCTCTCCTCGAGCTCCGCCACCTGTCGGGGCGAAGGCTCCGTCTCGTTCATCACCGCGAGCTGGAAGCCTTCGTCGAGCATGGTGAAGCCGAGCGCCGCCGCCATGTAGCCGAAGACCGGCTCGGTCGCCGCGACGGCGGTGCCGCCATGCGTCGCCCGGATTTCGGCGATCATTGCCGTAACCGGCGCCCAGCGCGCCATGAATTGGGCCAGCCGGGACTCGAACTCGGCGGCGTCGGCCGGGTCGCGCTTCGTCAGTTCCGCCGCGAGGGCGCGGGCGACGGCCGGAAAGGTCGGCGGGTCATACCAGAGGTGCGGGTTGTCGCCCGCCCGATGGCCGGTCACCTCGGCGGCAACGATCACGCCGCGCCCCGCGGCCGGCGCCGCGGCGAGGAGCGTCTCCATCCAGGGATCGTAGCCGGCGCCGTTGTAGAGCACGATCCCGGCGCCGGCGACGGCGCGGGCCGTCGAAGGGCTCGTCTCGAACAGATGCGGATCCTGGTCCGGATTGGAGAGGATCGCGGTGACCGTCACGTGGTCGCCACCGATTTCGGTGGCGAGATCGGCGTAGAAATTCTCGGCCGCGACGACCTTCACGGCATCTGCCGCAACCGCAACAGGCACAACGAAGAGTGCGGCCGCCAATGTCGCGGCCGAAAGCAATAAGCGCATCGCAGACGCCCCTGCGGCAAAACCGGTCGGTTCGAATGTTATTTTATAACATTAACGCAGGACACCCGAAAGCGTCAAGACGGCGGACCACATGCCCGCCGCCTTCAAGGTTCGGTTTCTGTCGCGACCGAATGGTCAAGGGTCACCCTGGAGGCGCGGCAACCCCCGTGGGCGCCTACCGGAAGAGGCCGAGGCGCAGCGATCCGCCGCCGGAATTCGCCTGGCGGTAGGCGTCGCCCACCGACGCCGAAGGCGCGGCGGCCTGGCAGGCCGAAATGATCATCCCGGCCGAAAGCGGCGTCCCGGGGACGGAACCGGTGTCGCGGCCGGTAACCATGCGGTCGCCGATCCGGGGCTGCACCGTGATGCTGGCGAGCCCGGAGGAAGCGGCACCCCAGGCATGCCGGACGACCGCCTCGCGATGGCGCGGGCTCATGTGCGTGAACTCGGCGCAGGACATGCCGCCAATGCCGCTCGCCGCGATCGTGGCGCCTGGCGAAGCGAATTGCGCGTCGGCGGTGCCGGCCATGGCGAGGGCGAAAGCCAGCGCCGGAACAAGCGCCGATACGGTTCTTTTCATGATGCTCCTCCTGAGCAAAGACGTTCCAATCCCAACGCGGGGTGCGAGGGCGGGTTGCAAGGCGAAGTGACACATGGTGAGGCTTGGCCGGTCCGCCAAGGAGGGAGTTGTGGCCCCGACCCGCTACACCGACGCTGAGGTGCTCGCGTTCGACCGCGCCGATCCCCTGGCGCCCGTCCGGGCGCGGTTCGATCTGCCTGAGGAGGTCATCTATCTCGACGGCAATTCGCTCGGCCCCCTGACGCATGCGGCGAGGACCCGCATCGCCCGGACGGCCTCGGAAGAGTGGGGGCGGGGGCTCATTCGCAGCTGGAACATCGCCGACTGGATCGACCTGCCGGCGCGCGTCGGGGCCCGCATCGCCCCGCTCATCGGCGCGCGGCCGGGCACCGTGACCGTCGCCGATTCCACCTCGCTCAACCTCTTCAAGGTGCTGGCCGTGGCCCTGGCGCGCCGCCCCGGCCGGCGGGTCATCCTCACCGAGGTGGGTAATTTTCCGACCGACCGCTACATCGCCGAAGGTCTGGCCGACCTCCTCGGACGCGGCCACGAAGTTCGCGCCGTTCCGGCCGGAGAACTGCATGGGGCGATCGACGAAAGCGTCGCGGTGACGCTCCTGACGGAGGTCAACTATCGCACCGGCGCCCGGCTCGACATGGCGGCGCTCACCCGGCGCGCGCACGCGGCCGGCGCGCTCGCCATCTGGGATCTCGCCCATTCGGCGGGCGCCTTTCCGGTCGATCTCACGGCGGCGGATGCCGACTTCGCCGTGGGTTGCGGCTACAAATACCTCAATGGCGGCCCCGGCGCGCCGGCCTTCGTCTATGTCGCGCCGCAGCACCTGCCGGGGCTCAGGCAGCCGCTCCAGGGCTGGCTCGGACACGCCGCGCCCTTCGCCTTTGCCGCCGATTACCGCCCGGCCGAGGGCATCGAGGCAATGCGGGCCGGCACCCCGCCGATCCTTTCGCTCGCCGCGCTCGACGCCGCCCTCGATGCCTTCGAGGGGGTCGACCTCGCGGCGGTGAAGGCCAAGGCGGACCGGCTGTTCGATATCTTTGCCGGCGAAGTCGCAGCAAGCGCGCCCGAGCTCGAGCTGCTCACGCCGCGCGATCCGGCGCAGCGCGGCACGCAGGTGTCGCTGCGCTATCCCGATGCCTATCCGGTGATGCAGGCGCTGATATCGCGCGCCGTGATCGGCGATTTCCGCGAACCGGATATTCTCCGGTTCGGGCTCACCCCGCTCTACCTCGGGCACGGCGAGGTGCTCCGCGCCGCGCGCTTAGTCGGCGAGATCATGGCCGGCCGCGCCTGGGACCAGCCGGCCTTCCACGAGCGCGCCAAGGTCGTGTGACGCCGCGCCGCGGTGGCCCGGGCTGGCGTCGGGCCTGGCACACCCTTGCCACGGCCGGCCGCGCTCTCTACTTAACCTCCGCATTCCGGCCGGACATTTGGCGTGGACCAGAAAGCCGACAAATCGCGGGTCGCGCCGAAGCGGCAGCCCCAGCCCAACCTCTTTGCTCTCCTGCGGCCCTATGCGCGGTGGGTGTCGGCGCTCGTCCTCCTGACCGTGCTCGCCAACGGGCTCAACCTGCTGGTGCCCAAACTCATCGCCGGCGCGATCGATGCCTATGATGCCGGGCACTTCGCGCCGCTCTCGCTCGCCATCGAGTTCTTCGCCGCGACGGCCGCGATCTTCGTCTTCACCTACTTCCAGGCGGTCGTGCAGACGCTCGCCTCCGAGCGCGTCGCGCGCGACTTGCGCTCGCGCCTCATCGCCAAGATTTCGCTGCACGATTACGCCTTCATCCAGCAGGTCACGCCCGCCAAGCTTCTCACCAACCTCACCTCCGACATCGACGCGGTGAAGAATTTCGTGGCGCAGGCGATCGCCTCGATCATCTCGTCGCTGTTCCTCATCGTCGGGGCGAGCGTCCTGCTGCTCATAACCGACTGGCAACTGGCGCTGCTCGTGCTGCTCGTCATTCCGATCATCGGCGGCACGTTCTTCTTCGTGCTGACGCGCGTGCGAAAACTCTTCCGCAAGGTGCAGGAGGCGCTCGACTGGCTGAACAAGGTGATCAACGAGTCGATCGTGGGTGCGGCGCTCATCCGCCTCCTCGATTCGCACGGCTTCGAGTTCGAAAAGTTCGTGGCCGCCAACACCGAGGCCCGCAACCTCGGCTACAGCATCATCCGGCTGTTTTCGGGGCTCATCCCGGTCATCACCTTCGCGGCGAGCCTCGCAACGCTCGCCATCCTCGTGCTGGGCGGCCATTTCGTCATCACCGGGCAGATGACGCTCGGCGACTTCACCGCCTTCAACTCCTACCTCGCGATCCTGATCTTTCCGATCATCATCATCGGCTTCATGAGCAACGTCATCGCCCAGGCGCAGGCGAGCTATGGCCGCGTCTCGCAGGTGCTCGATGCGCCGGTGACCAAGGCGGTGGGCAAGATCAAGGCCCCGATCCGCGGTGATGTCGCGGTCGATAACCTCACGATCAAGTATGGCGAGAAGGCCGCGCTCTCCGGCGTCTCCTTCGTGGCGCGCGCGGGATCGCGCACCGCCATCATCGGACCCACCGCCGCCGGCAAGACGCAGCTCCTCTACGCCATGACCGGGCTCATCCGCCCCACGGTCGGGCAGGTGACCTATGACGGCCAGCCGATCGACGCTTTCGACAAGCAGTCGCTCTATCGCCAGCTCGGCATCGTCTTCCAGGACTCGGTGCTGTTCAACCTGAGCCTGAGGGAAAACATCGCCTTCTCCGACAAGGTCGATGACCGCAGCCTCGACAAGGCGATTGCCACGGCCGAGCTCGCCGATTTCATCGCCACCCTCCCGCAGGGGCTAGATACCGTGGTTTCGGAGCGCGGCACCTCGCTCTCGGGCGGGCAAAAGCAGCGCATCATGCTCGCCCGCGCCCTGGCGCTCGACCCCCGGGTGTTGCTGCTCGATGATTTCACCGCCCGCGTCGACACCCGCACCGAGCGGCGCATTCTCGCCAATGTGCGGCAGAACTATCCCGAGCTCACCCTGATCTCGGTGACCCAGAAGATCGCCCCGGTCGAGGACTACGACCAGATCGTGCTGCTGATGGAGGGGCTCGTCCTCGCCATCGGCACGCATGCCGAATTGATGCAGACCTCGCCCGAATACGTCCAGATCTACCGCTCGCAGCAGAGCACCGAGGATTATGAGCTACAGGCTTAGCACCAAGGACGAGAGCCAGAAACGCGAGCCGACGCGCAAGGCGATCGGGCGCCTGCTGCCGCTGCTGCGCGAGGAACGGGGCAAGATCGCCATTGCCTTCGCGGCGATTCTCGTGACCTCTGCGGCAACGCTGTCCTCGCCCTACATCATCGGCCAGACGGTCGATCACTTCATCGCGGCCGGCGACTATTCGGGCGTCCTGCGCAACGCCGCGCTGCTCCTCGGCATCTACGTCGTCGCCCTGTTCTCGAGCTACATCCAGACCCGTACGATGGGTGGCGTCGGCCGCCGCATCCTTTTCAACCTGCGCAACACGCTTTTCACCAAGCTCCAGGAACTGCCGGTCGCCTTCTTCAACCAGAACAAGGCGGGCGACCTCATTTCGCGCATCAACAACGACACCGACAAGCTGAACCAGTTCTTCGCCCAGGCGCTGATGCAGTTCCTCGCCAACGGCTTTCTCATTCTCGGCTCGGGCATCCTGCTGGTGGTGCTGAACTGGCGGCTGGGCGGCTCCGCTTTGCTGCCGGCGCTCGCCGTGCTGATCACCACCCAGGCGATCTCGGGCTGGGTGAAGCGCGCCAACTTCACCAGCCTCCAGACGCTGGGCGGCCTCTCGGGCGAAATCCAGGAGAGCCTCGCCAATTTCAAGGTGATCGTCGCCTTCAACCGGCTCGACTACTTCCGCGACCGGTTCAACGAGGCGAACGCCACCAACTACGGCGCCTCGGTCAAGGCGGGGATCGCCAACGCGATCTTCATTCCGCTCTATGGCCTCGCCTACAACATCGCCCAGCTGATCGTCCTCGCCTTCGGCATCTGGATGATCACCCAGGGGGACATGACGACCGGCCTGCTGATCGGCTTCCTCCTCTACGTCACCAACTTCTACAATCCACTCCGCCAGCTGGCGGCCGCATGGTCGTCGCTGCAACTGGCGCTCGCCGCGCTCGACCGCATTTCCGAAGTGCTGGCGCTATCGTCGGACATGCCGCAACTCGAGGCCGCCAACGTCAACACGGCCGAGGCGCCGCTGCTCGAGTTCGACCACGTGTCCTTTGGCTACGTCGAGGGCCGCGACGTCCTGACCGACATTTCCCTCAAACTCGAGCGCGGCCGGACCTATGCGCTGGTGGGCCCGACCGGCGGCGGCAAGACCACGACCGCCTCGCTGATGGCGCGCCTCTACGATCCGACGCGGGGCGTCGTCCGCCTCGAAGGCCGCGACATCCGGACGTTCACGCCGCAAGAGCGGGCGCAGAAGATCGGCTTCATCCTCCAGGAGCCCTTCCTCTTCACCGGCACGGTGCGCGGCAACATCGTTTATGGCAACGAGCGACTCAGGCACCTGAGCGACGCCGAGCTCACGCAAATGCTCGAAGCGCGCGGCCTTTCGACGCTCCTGGCGCGGTTCGATCAGGGGCTCGAGACCAAGGTTACCTCGTCCGGCGACTCGATCAGCCTCGGCCAGAAGCAGCTCATCGCGTTCATCCGCGCCGTGCTGCGTGACCCCGATCTGCTGATCCTCGACGAGGCGACGGCGAACATCGATACCGTGACCGAGCAACTGCTCGAGGCGATCCTCGACAAGCTGCCGCCATCGACCACCAAGGTGATCATCGCGCACCGGCTCAACACCATCTCGAATGCCGACGACATCTTCTTCGTCAACGCCGGCACGGTGACCGAGGCGGGCTCGATGGAGCACGCCGTCGACCTCTTGCTCCACGGCGCGATGGCGAGCTGAGCCCGGCGCGCCGGACTGGCCATGGCGAGGCTGGGCTCCTCCGCCAGTCCTCGCGGCGGCGGCGAAAACCTATTGCAGCTGCGGCTTGGTGAGGAAGCTGTTGCGGTCGGCGGATTTGATCCGGAGCCAGGTCTCCCGTCCGTCGCGCACGATGCGCAGCGGCACCTCGGCGCCCGCCGGCCCGCTCCGCCACACCTTGCGGTAAAAATCGGCGAGACCGGTCACCGCCTCGTCGCGGATGTCCGAGACGATGTCACCGCGCCGGATGCCGGCCTCGGCGGCCGGGCCGCCCTCGGCAACGCTCATCACCACGACCTCGCCGTCGCTTTCGGCCGAGAACACGCCGAGCCAGGGGCGCGGCGGCCGGTTCACCTGACCGCGCGTCAGCATGTCGTCGAGAATCGGCGGCAGGAGGTCGATGGGCACCACCATGTTGATGTCGGAAACCTCCGCGCCCTGGCTCATCTGCAGGCGCAGCGACCCGACGCCGAGCAGCTTGCCGTCCGTGTCGAAGAGGGCCGCGCCGCCCCATGAGGGGTGCGCCGGGGCAATGAAGATCGCTTCGTCGAGGAGATATTCCCAGTAGCCGGCGAATTCCTGCTTGGCGACGATGGTGCCGCGTACCGCGCGGCCCTTGCCGTCGACGAAGGTGATGGAATCCCCGATCTCGGCCTTGCCCGAGTTTCCGAGTTCGACGGCCGGCAGCTCGAGCTGGCCGAGCGCCTGCAGCAGCCCGAACCCCGTCTCCTGGTCATAGGCGAGCACATGCGCCGGAACGACGCGCCCGTCCTGCTTGGTGAGCCAGACTTCCTCGGCTTCGGTGATCAGGTAGCCGATGGTGAGCACGAGCCCGTTCTCGCCGATGACGACACCGCTCCCTTCGCGCAGCGTGCCGAGGCCAGATGCGGTGAAGGCGTGTTCCGGTATGGTGGCGCGCACCGCAACGACCGAGCGCTGGAGATCGCTGTTCATGGTCTTCGTTCCAGGGCGCGGTGGCCGGAGGGGCAACCGCTTCTCGTGCCCGCGACAAAGGTATGGAAGCGACAGGGGCGCCGCAAGATGGGCCAACCGCCCCGGCCCATCCGAAATTTCGGGTGAGGGAGGGAACCGGCTTTAAGGCATCCGCATCGCGTGGGCCGGGTCGGCTTCCGCCCTTTCGAGGTTGGCCGGCAGGTTGATCGACGTCCACTCATAGGGATAGCCGAGCTTGAGCGGCATGCCGTCGGTCAGGCGCTGGCGCGCTTCCGCCGGCAGGTCGAAATCGCCGGCCTCGAGGTTTTCGGCGACCTGCTCGATCCGCCGCGCGCCGATGATCGCCGCCGTGACCCGGGAATCGCCGAAGAGCCAGCTCAGCGCCACCTGGCTCGGCGTCTTGCCGAGCTCGTTCGCAACCTCGACGACGAGGTCGATCATCTTGAGCGAATCCTCGAACCAGTAGCGCGGCAGCGTAATCGCCGCCTGGATGCCGATGCGCGACTGGGCATCGGGCTTCTCCTGCTGGCGGTATTTGCCCGAGAGCATGCCGGCGGCGAGCGGGCTCCAGCAGATCATGGCGAGGCCCTGGTCGTGGCAGGCGGGGAGGATTTCCCGCTCGATGTCGCGCCGCACCAGATTGTAGAGATGCTGCGCCGAAACCAGCGGCTCGAGGTTCCTGAGCGCGGCGATGCCGTTCGCCTTGGCGATCTGCCAGCCGTAGAAATTGGAGCACCCGAGATAGCGGATCTTGCCGGCGCGGATGAGGTCGTCGGCGGCGCGCAGCGACTCCTCGAGCGGGGTATAGGGATCGGGCCCGTGGAACTGGTAGAGGTCGATGTAATCGAGCCCCGTGCGCCTGAGGCTCTGCTCGCACGATTCGACGATGTGCTTGCGCGAGAGGCCCCGCGCCGTGGGCGCCGGGCCGCTGCCGAACCAGCACTTGGTCGCGATGACGAGCGCGTCGCGGTCCTGCTCCTTGAGCGCGACCCCGAGCATCTTCTCGCTTTCGCCGCCCGAATAGCCGTCGGCGGTATCGATGAAATTGCCCCCGCCTTCGACGAAGCGCCGGACGATCGCGGTCGACGTCTCCTGGTCGCATCCCCACTGCGCGTTGCCGAAGGTCATGGTGCCGAGGCAGATCCGCGACACGAGGAGGCCTGAGCGGCCGAGATAGCGATATTTCATGAATGTCCTCCAAGCGGGCCGCTTGGGCCGCGGGTCACTCGAACAACGTTCCGCGCCCGCCGTAAAGGGTTCATGGGATGATTGTTTGAGCGCGGCGGTCGATCCGCCCTCGTGCCTCCTTTCATGCGGGCGCAATCTGGGCCACAGTGGGGGTGTCGAGTCTTTGCTTTCCGTCGATGTCGCTCACCCTCATCCTACCCGCCATCCTGGCCGCGTTTCTCGCTTCGCTGGTCGAGGTGGTCGAGGCCTTCACGATCGTTCTCGCCGTGGCGCTCACGCAGGGCCTTCGGCCCGCGCTCGCCGGCTCGGCGCTCGCGCTCGTGGTGCTGGCCGCGATCATCGCCGTCCTCGCGCCGGTGCTGCGCTTCGTGCCGCTCGAGGCGCTGCAGTTCGTCATCGGCGCCCTGCTGATCCTTTTCGGCCTCCGCTGGCTGCGGAAGGCGATCCTGAGGGCCGCCGGCCTCCTGCCCCTCCACGATGAGGAAAAGGCCTTCGCCCGCGAAACCGATGAGCTGCGCCATCACGCCCGCAACCGCCGCGCCAACTATCTGGCCGGGCTCGCGGCGTTCAACGCCGTGCTGATCGAGGGGCTCGAGGTGGTCTTCATCGTCGTCGCGGTGGGCGCGGCCCACCACGTGACGCTCTACGCCGCGGGTGGCGCGCTGGCGGCGGTCGTGGTGGTCGGGATCGTCGGCGCGGCGGTGCACCGGCCGCTGTCGCAGATCCCCGAAAATGCGCTCAAATTCGTCGTCGGCCTGATGCTCACTTCCTTCGGCATCTTCTGGACCGGGGAGGGGCTCGGCGCCGAATGGCCGGGCGGTGACCTGTCCCTCGTCGCGATCCTGGTGCTGCTGGTTTTGCTCTCGCTCGGCGCCGTGCAGCGAATGCGCCCCCTGCGCCGCGCGAGCCTCAGGGTGGTGAAATGAGCGAGGAGAGCCGTTTCCGGCAGGCGCTCGACGAACTGGTTCACCTCTTCGTCGATGACGGCAATCTCGCCGCCTTCGCCATCGTGCTCATCCTCATCGTGCTCGGGGCGGTGAAGCTGATGAACGTGCCGCCGCTCTGGGGCGCGATCGCCGTCGGTCTCGGTGTCCTGGCCATTCTCACGGAAAGCCTGACGCGCGCCGCCAAGGGCGCAAAGCGCCGTTGATCGACTATCTCGACGCGATCCTGCTCGGACTCCTCCAGGGCCTCGCCGAACTCTTTCCGATTTCGAGCCTCGGCCATACCGTCCTCATCCCGGCGGTCCTGCACTGGCCGGTCGATCGCGGCAGCGACGCCTTCCTGTCCTTCCTCGTCCTCACCCATCTCGCGACCGCGCTGGTGCTGATCGGCTTCTTCTGGCGCGACTGGGTCGCGATTGCGCTCGGCATCCTGCGTTCCCTGCGCGAGCGCGAGATTCGCGCCGACGACACTTACGCGCGGCTCGGCTGGCTGCTGATCGTGAGCACGATCCCCGCGGGGTTCATCGGCCTCCTCTTCGAGGAGACGCTGCAAAACCTCTTCGCGGCCGCAACCGTCGTCGCGATCGCCCTGATGCTCAACGGGGCGGTGCTCTACGCGGTCGAGTTGCTCAAGCGGCGGGACATTGCCGAGGGCCCCGGCGACGACCGGAAACTTGCCGCCCTCTCCTATGTGCAGGCTTTGCTTATCGGTCTCGCGCAGTGCTTCGCCCTGATCCCCGGCTTTTCCCGCACCGGGCTGACCATGACCGGGGGGCTCCTGACCGGGCTCAACCACGAGAACGCCGCCCGCTATTCGTTCCTGCTGGCGACGCCCATCATCTTCGCGGCGGCCGTGCTCAAGGTGCCCGACATCTTCGCCAATGGCGGCGCGGGCGTCGGCGAGGCCTTTGCCGGGGCCGCCGCGGCGGCCCTCAGCGCCTACCTTTCGGTGCGTTTCCTCGTCCGCTATTTCGAGACGCGTTCGCTGCGGCCGTTCGCCGTCTACTGCGTCCTCGCGGGACTTTTGGCGCTCGTCGCGACCCGCTTCTGAGGCCGAGAGCGCGCTCTCCCTTGGGAGACGGTCGACGCGACGTGGCGGGTGAGGGGGCTGGCGGCTCACCACAATGAACGGTGAAGCGGGCTAAGGCCCCGCCACATATCACCTCTCCCTTTGGGGGAGAGGTCGACGCGAAGCGGCGGGTGAGGGGGCCTTCCGCCCGCCCGGGCCTTGCCGCCGCGCCCACGTCCGCCCGTCAGGCCGATTTCGCCGGCTTGCTCTGGAACCAGGCGAACGCGAAGAGCACGAGCGCAATCACCAGCGCGACGATCGCGTGCTTGCTGTGATGGCCGGTGCCGCCCGAGGCATAGCCGGGAAAGAAGCTCGGCAGCGACCCCGCCGGCGTCACAAAATACATGATGGTGAGGGCGAGGAAGACGATCCCGAGCACGGTGGCTGCGAGGACGAGCGGCTTGGTCATGTGGCGAATCCCGATTGCACGCATCGAACATACATGCGCCACGCGATTGCGCCAGATGGGCCCGGTGCGGCGCTTCCGCGGCCGAACGGCGCAGCCCTTTCAAGTTTTGGGGTGGCATCCGGCCGAGGGCGCTGGTAAGTCGCGGCCGGTATCCGCGCCCGCCACCGCGGCATCGACCACGAGAGAACCATGCCCCGGCCAGCGCACCCCGACAACCGCGCGGCTTTGCCGTTCATTCTGCCCTTCGCGGCCGTCTACGGGCTCTTC
This sequence comes from Devosiaceae bacterium, assembly GCA_035547975.1. Taxonomy (GTDB): domain Bacteria; phylum Pseudomonadota; class Alphaproteobacteria; order Rhizobiales; family Devosiaceae; genus DASZTU01. The sequence goes on from DASZTU010000452.1 coordinate 30,712, forward strand.
TTTGCCTGGCCGACGCTGCAGATGCTGTGGATGAGCTTCACCAACTCGCAGCTCATCGTGCCGGGGAGGTTCGTCGGCCTCGACAACTACCTCTATTTGCTGCGCGACTGGCGCTTCGCCCGGGCGGTGGGCAACACCGTCTATTTCGTCGCCATGACCGCCATCCCCTCGACGGCGCTCGGGCTGCTGCTGGCGCTCATCGTGAATCGCCTCCGTGGCCGGCTGCAGGCGGTGGCCCTGGCTCTCTTCTTCCTGCCCTATGTGCTGCCGGTTTCGACCGTCACTACCATCTGGGGCTGGATGCTGGGCTACCCGAACGGGCCCTTGCAGCCCCTCATCGCCCTCGTCGTGGGGCACCCGGTGCGCGTCTTCCGCACCGTTTCCTGGATTCTCCCGGCGGTCGCGGTGATCACCCTCTGGTGGACCTCGGGCTTCAACGTGCTGCTGTTCCTCGCGGGACTGCGCAGCATTCCGCCCGAGCTCTATGAGGCGGCCCGGATCGACGGGGCGGGGCGCGTGCGGCAGTTCGTCAGCGTCACCTGGCCGCTGATCTGGCCGGTGACCGCGCTGGTGCTGACCATCCAGCTGATCCTGCAGATAAAACTCTTCGACCAGCTCTATATGTTCGTCGGCGGCGGCCAGGTCGATGCGACGCTCGTCCTCGTGCAGTATATCTACAGCCTCGGCTTCCAGCGCGACAATGGCGGCTACGCCGCAACCGTCGCCGTCGCGCTCTTCGTCCTCGTCGTCGCCCTCTCCGTGCTGCAATTCACGGCCCTGCGGGCCAGGGGGCGCAAATGAGCGGCGAGGCCATCGCGGCAGCGCCGGCCGAGCAGCGGCTGCGCCTCGTGCGGCGGCTCGACAGCGCCGGGCTCGCGCTCTCGCTTTTGGGGCTCGTCGTCGCCCTCGCCTGGGCCTTTCCGCTCTATTGGTCGCTGCTCGCGACCTTTGCGCCCAGCGGCCACTCGGCGGGCTCGCTGCCCGCCGATATCGCGGGCGCACTCGCCCTCTACGGCCGGGTGCTGTTCACGACCGAGATCGGCCTCTGGTACGTCAATTCGATCGTGACCTCCGCGGGCGTGACGGCGGGTGTGCTCTTGATTTCCGCCACCTGCGGCTATGCCATATCGCAGCTCGATTTTGCCGGCCGCAGGCTGCTCTGGGGGGCGATCCTCGCGAGCTTCATGATCCCCGTGCAGGCCCTCATCATCAACCATTTCTTCCTGGTCAATGCGCTCCACCTCATCAATACCTGGCTCGGCGTGATCCTGCCGCAGCTCATCGCGCCCGTGGCCGTCATCGTCTACAAGCAGTTTTTCGATAGCGTTCCCAAGGAATTGCGCGAGGCGGCCGAGCTCGATGGCGCTGGCCACTGGACGCTGCTCTGCCGCGTCTTCCTGCCGGTCAACTGGGGGATCACCGCGGCCCTCGCCATCATCGTCTTCATCGGCGCCTGGAACGCGTTCCTCTGGCCGTTTCTCGCCGTGACCGAGGAGCCACGCATGAACATCACCGTCGGCATCTCGCAGGCCCGGGACATCTGGGGCGTCGGCGAGCTCGCCGGCGCCATTCTCGCCGGGCTTCCCGTGGCGGTCGTTTACCTGCTGTTCCAGCGCAAGGTCACCGAGGCGATCGTCGTCTCGGCGGGGATCAAGGGCTAGGATCGCGCCGCCGCAACATGACGACAACTTAACCTGTGGTACGTGCCTCAGACACTTGCCAGCCGCACCGTCTCGTGCAGTAAAGGGAAACGCCGCGGTTTTTTGGCGAAATGGCCGTGAAGTCCGCCGTGCGGCATTGGGAGGAGAGTGTGACCGACAGGCCGCCGCTGCTCGCGGGCCGTTCCATATCCAAGCGCTTCGGCCCGGTGCAGGTGCTGTTCGGCGTCGACATCGAGCTCCGGGCGGGGGAAGTGCACGCCCTCATCGGGGAGAACGGCGCGGGCAAGTCGACGCTGATGAAGATCCTCTGCGGCTATGAGGCGCCGAGCGAGGGCGAGGTGCTGGTCGATCGCGCCGCGATCCGCTTCGCCGGCAGCGCCGACGCGGAGTCGCGCGGCATCGTCATGATCCATCAGGAGTTCAACCTCGCCGACACGCTGACGGCCGAAGCCAACATCTTCCTCGGCCGGGAGCAGCGTTCGGGCCTCTTCCTCGATCACCGGCGCATGCGCCAGGAATCCCGGCGGCTGCTGGGAGAACTCGAAACCGCCGTGCGTCCGGAGCAGCGCGTTTCGGAGCTCTCGGTTTCCGACAAGCAGATGGTCGAGATCGCCAAGGCGCTGGCCCGCGAGGCCCGGATCCTCGTGATGGACGAGCCGACCGCCGTTCTTACGGCGCGCGAGTCGCAGGTCCTCTTCCGCCAGATCGAGCGCCTCAAGGCGCAGGGCGTCGCCATTCTCTACACCTCGCACAAGCTCGAGGAGGTGAAGGCCATCGCCGACGTGGTGACCATCCTGCGCGACGGCCATCACGTCATCACCGCGCCTGTCGCCGAGCTCGACGTCGACGACATGGCCCGCCACATGGTGGGCCGCGACGTCTCCGACCTGTTTCCCGCCAAGGACAAGGCCGCGCACCCCGAGGTCGTGCTCGAAGTCGAGCACCTGACGGTGCCCGGCCACGTGACGGATGCTTCCTTCCGCCTGCATCGCGGCGAAATCCTCGGCTTTGCCGGGCTCGTGGGCTCCGGCCGCACCGAGCTCATGGAAGGCATTGTGGGCCTCAGGCACGCGAGCGGCACCGTCAAGGTCAATGGCGCGGCGCACCGCATCCACTCGCTCGACCAGGCCTCCCACCTCGGCATCGCCTACCTCACCGAGGACCGCAAGGGCCGGGGGCTCCTCCTCGACAAGCAGATGCGGCCGAACCTGACCCTTCTCGCGCTCGAGCACTTCAGCCATTTCTTCATCGACGAAGGCGCCGAGGACAAGGCGCTCGACAAGGCGATCGTCGATTTCGACATCCGCGCGCCCGACCGGCAGGTCCGGGTCGGCAATCTTTCGGGCGGCAACCAGCAAAAACTCCTGCTCGCCAAGACCATGCTGGTCGAGCCGTCTATCGTGATCGTCGACGAGCCGACGCGCGGCATCGACATCGGCACCAAGCAGCAGATCTATGGCTTCATCCACCGCTTGGCGGCAGCCGGAAAGAGCGTCATCGTCGTCTCGTCCGAGATGGCCGAGGTCATCGGCCTCAGCCACCGCGTGCTGGTGATGCGGGCCGGGCGGATCGTCGGTGAGCTCACGGGCGAGGCGATCGGCGAGGAAGCGATCGTGCGCCACCAGATGGGGCTGGAAAGGATGGCGTCATGAGTACGGTTTCGGATATGGCGCAGACGGGGCGGCGCCCGCGCATCAGCTTCCATCTGCTGGGGCCGCTGGTGGCGCTCGTGCTGCTGATGCTGCTTGGCGCGTCCCTCAACGGCAATTTCCTGAGCGTCGGCAACATGGCCAATGTGGTCGCCCGCTCGGCCACCATCGGCATCATCGCCATCGGGGCGACGTTCGTCATCACCGCCGGCGGCCTCGACCTCTCGGTCGGCTCGATGGCGGCCTTCACCGCCGGCGTCATGATCATCGTCATGAACGCCGCCGTGCCGAGCCTCGGCACCGGCTGGTCCGTCGTCCTGATCGGCATGCTCGCCGGCCTTCTCATCGGCGCCGCCGCCGGAGCCATCAACGGCATTCTCGTCACGGCCGGGCGAATAGAACCCTTCATCGTCACGCTCGGCTCGCTCGGCGTCTACCGCGCGCTCATCACCTTCCTCGCCAATGGCGGCACGCTGAACCTCAA
>DASZTU010000453.1:0-4132 GCA_035547975.1 Devosiaceae bacterium
GTGCTCCAGCGCCTCCTCGGCGAGACGCCGGTGCGTCGTGAGCTTGCCCCCGAACACGTCGAGAGCCGCCGGCGCCCCCGCGGGATGGTCGAGCCTGAGGACGTAGTCCCGCGTGGCCTCCTGCGCGGCCGTGGCGTGGTCATCAAAGAGCGGCCGCACACCCGAATAGCTCCAGACGATTTCCTCGCGCGTCACCGGCTCGCGGAAATATTCGCTCGCCGCCGAGCAGAGATAATCCGTTTCCTCCGGGCTGATTTTCACGTTCTGCGGCTCGTCGTGGTAGTCGATGTCCGTCGTCCCGATGAGGGTGAAGTCGTCCTCATAGGGAATGGCGAAGATGATCCGGTTGTCCGCATTCTGGAAGATATAGCAGCGGTCGTGCTGGAAATGCTTCCGGATGACGATGTGACTTCCCTTCACCAGCCGCACATTGTGCGCGCCGTTCTGTCCCATGGCCTCGACGATGACGTGGTCGACCCAGGGGCCCGCCGCATTGACCAGCATCTTGGCCCTGACGCTCTCTGTCGCGCCGGTGACGCTGTCCCGCATGTCAATGGACCAGAGGCCATCCACCCGGCGCGCCGAGGTCACCTTGGTGCGCACCTTGATGGTGGCCCCGCGGTCGGCGGCATCGCGGGCGCATAGCACCACGAGCCGGGCATCGTTCACCCAGCAGTCGGAATATTCGAACCCCAGCCGGAACTGCTCCTTGAGCGGCTTGCCGGCCTCGTCGCGTGTCAGGTCGAGCGTTCGCGTCGAAGGCAGCATCTTGCGGCCCCCGAGGTGATCGTAGATCAACAGGCCCGTGCGCAGCACGAAAGCCGGCCGCAATCCCTTGTGGTAGGGAAGCACGAAGCGGAGCGGCCAGATGATGTGCGGTGCCGCCGCCCACAGGACCTCGCGCTCGGCGAGCGCCTCGTGCACCAGGCGGAACTCGTAATATTCGAGGTAGCGCAGCCCGCCGTGAACCAGCTTCGTCGCGGCCGACGAGGTGCCGGATGCGAGGTCGCCCATTTCGGCGAGCATCACCGAGTAGCCCCGTCCGGCGGCATCGCGCGCAATACCGCAGCCATTGACGCCACCGCCGATGACGAAGAGGTCGACGGCTTCCCGCGATGTTGCCGGCTCTGTCATGATCCCACGCCAGGGAAGGAAGTTTCCCCTCTCGGGTTAGACCGGGCGCCCGGCATTTTCAATGCGCCTTCGGCGGCGGTGCGCCGCTTGACGCCGAAGCCGCATCAGTGTCAGGACGAGGCGCCTCCCCCAAGAGCGGCCCATGCTCGCCATCTTCAACGTCGTCGCGCCGATCTTCACGCTGATCGCCGTCGGGTTTCTCGCGGTGCGCCTGAAGCTCTATCCGCAGCGGGGCGTGGATGGGCTCGTGAGCTTCGTCAACAATTTCGCGACGCCCTGCCTGCTGTTCGAGTCCATGCTGACCTCGGATTTTCGCCGGGTCTTCAATCTGGCGATCATCGGACCCTTCTACGCCGGGGCGATCTTCTCGCTCATCGCCGGGAGCCTGATCGCGCGGAAAATCTTCCGCAATGGCGGCGAGGATTCCATCGCCTCGGGGTTTTCGGCCATGTTCACCAATACGCTATTGGTGGGCTTTCCCGTGATCCAGCGCGCCTATGGCACACAGGCGATGCCGACGGTGTTCTCGATCATCGCGCTCCACGGCTCGATCCTCCTCACGCTCGGCATGCTGACCATGGAGTTCGTCCGCCATGATGGCGGCTCGCTGGCAAAAACCCTGCTGGTGGCGCTCCGGCGCATTGCGTCCAACCCGCTGATCTGGGGCATTGCGGCCGGTGTCACGGGCAATTTCGCCGGGATCACGCCGCCCGAGCCGGTGACCGCGGTGGTCACCATGATGGGGCAGGCGGTGGTCCCGGCTGCTCTATTCGGCATCGGCGGGGCGCTCAACGAGTATCGCTTCTCGGAAAGCTGGATGCAGGCGGCGGCGATGGCGGTGCTGAAGCTCGTCGTCCACCCGCTCATCGCCTGGACGCTCATGGTGCCCGTCCTGCACGTCGACCCGCTCTTCGCGCGCTATGGCGTGCTGCTCGCCGCCATGCCGAGCGGCATCAACGCCTATGTGTTCGCAACCTATTACAACCGGGGAACCAGTGTGGCCGCCAACACGCTGCTCATCGGCACCGTGGCGGCGGCCGTGACCGTCTCGGCCTGGCTCGCCTTCCTCGGCTGACCCCCTTCGCAGCCAGCTTCCGGCAGCCTTACCCGCCGAGCTCGACGGCAAAATCCTTCCCCCGCCATTCGTCCCGGGCGGGGAAATAGAAGGTGAAATCGAGCCGGGCGGCGCCCTCGAGATTGTCGGCCGGGATTTCCACCCCATGCATGCCGAAGGCCGTGGGTTGCGAGTCAACGTCCTCGGCGCGATGCCAGCCGTTGAAGCCGAAATGCAGGCGAAACGGCTCGTTTCGCTCGATCAGGATTGCCTTGCCCGCCGGCAGGCTGCCGATGGGGCTGAGCTCGCGCCAATGCCACCGCGCCGCCGTCGGTATCTTGCCTCCGTAGCGGGTCTCGATCGGCTCGAGCATTTCGGCCGGGCGGCCGTTGGCTTGCGCCGCGAGCAGCTTGAGGAACTCGGCGTGCGCCCAGACCAGCGGCATGGCGCTCCCCGAGGGCTTGCCCGGATAGAGGCCGAGCTTTGGTATGGGATCGCTGTCCCAGATTTGTTCGGGAATGAGGCCGCCCGGCCCGGTCATCCGCACCATCGCGTCGAGCCAGGGCTTTGCGTCCTCTCCGGCGCAAACCGCGTAGTGGCCGCGCTCGCCGGTGAGCAGCGGCCAGAGCCGCCCGATCCCCGCCCCGTCGAACGCGCTGCCGTCGGCGTTTTCGCCATAGCCGTCGCCATTGTAGCGGTGATAGCTCGGGCCCGAGGGTGTATCGACGCGCAGGAAGGTGTCGACGACCTTGAGCGTCTCGACGATGCGCGGATCGTCGGCCGCGCGCAGCCCGGCCCGCACATAGTAGAGAAACTCCATGCCGACGAGGTCACCCGGCGCGACGGAGCTGCCGTCTTCGCGGTTGCGGACCGGCACCTTGCCCCGCTCGCTGCTGTCGGACTGCGGCGTGAGGCGGATGTAGTAGCCCCTGGTTTCCGTTGCCTCGCAGAACGGGCCGTTCTCCACATAGGTCCAGGCTTCGATGCGTTCGTTCCAGCTGTCGGCGAGGGCGAGCATGTACGCCCGCTCGTCGGGCGCGAAGAACTCGGCCGCCGCAACCAGCGCGCAGATCGAGACCGTGAGGGTAAAGGGCGAGAGGCCGGCATTTTCCTCCCACCGGTCCTGGTCGCTCATCGGGCCATTCTGGACGATGTAGCGCACCGCCTTGCCGAGCATCGCCTCGACCGAGCGGGAGATATTGAGGCCACCGACGGATTTGAGCTTGCACGCGAGCAGCACCGGCAGCGCCACCTCGTCGAGCTGGCGTCCGCTCCAATAGCCACGCCCGTCGGGAAAATAGTTCTGCGCCCAGTTGCCGCTCTCGGACTGCGTGCCGACGAGATAGGCCAGCGCCCGGGCCGCATCCGTCGTCTGCCCGGCGACGATCATGGCGAAGGCGGCTTCGACCGCATCCCGCGTCCAGACGAGGTGGTAGCCCCCGATATCGTCGTGCGCCTGTCCCCAGGGGACGCTGAGGCTCGCAACCAGCGCCCCGCCATAGGTGCGGTCCTCGTGCATCTTGATCACGGCCGCCGAGAGCTCGGCCTCCCGCTGCAGCTCGGGCGAGGTGTAGGGGATCTTGAGAGTCTTGCCCCAGGCCTCCCATTGCCCGACGAAGAGGTCGTGCACCTCGTCATACTCGTCGGCGAGGCTCGAGCGCGACAGGGTGCGGGCCCCTTCCAGCGTCTCGGCGAAGCTCAGCGCCATGATGCCGTTGGTCTCGGGCAGTTCGCCCATCAGTGCAACGTTGCCTTCGCTCGCCTGCGGGTAGCACCAGGTCATCGCGCCGTTCTTCGAAAAATCCTGCCAGCCGTCGGAAAAGCCGGCATATCCGGCGCTGGCGCGGCTGAAACCGCCATCGTTGCGCAGGCTCACGGCAACATTGCCGAGCCGGGCGGCGAGGTCCGCGCCGGCCCAGGCGGTGTTGTCCTTGCGATCGCCGT
>DASZTU010000454.1:0-13525 GCA_035547975.1 Devosiaceae bacterium
ACCGTGTTCTCCGTGCTGCCGATGCTCTGGATGGTGCTCACCTCCATCAAGACGCAGTTCGCGGCGCTGCAATACCCGCCCGAATGGTGGCCGAAGAACCCGACGCTCGACCAGTACACGACGCTGCTGAACCCGGCGAGCGATGTGGGCCGTGAGTTCCTGGGATACCTCTGGAACTCCGTCTGGATCTGCACCGTCACGACCATCCTCGGGGTCGTCGTCGCGGTGCCGGCCGCCTACGCCTTCTCCCGCTTCCGCTTCCCCGGGCGCGCCTGGCTGTTCTACGCCGTGTTGCTCCGCAACATGTTCCCGGCGGTCGTGTTCCTCATGCCGCTCTTCATCCTGATGCGGTACCTGCATCTCGTGAACACCGGCTGGTCGCTCGTCCTCACCTACCTCACCTTCGGCCTGCCGCTCTCCATCTGGCTCCTCAAGGGATTTTACGACAACATCCCGGTGCAGCTCGAGCAGGCGGCCCGCATCGACGGCGCGACGCGCTTCAAGGCGTTCCTGCTGGTCGTCATGCCCCTCTCGTCGCCGGGGATCATCGCGACCGCGATCTACTCCTTCATCATCGCGTGGAACGAATACGTCTACGCCGTGACGTTCCTCAACGATCAGGACAAGCTGACCCTGCCGGTCGGCCTCCAGCGCTTCTTCACCGAATACACCACCAACTGGCCCGGGCTCATGGCCGCCTCCTTCATCATGAGCGTGCCCGTCGTGGCCATGTTTCTGATCCTCCAGAAATATTTCGTCAGGGCGCTGACCGAAGGGGCCGTCAAGTCTTGAATATGTGTCGACCCAACGGAGCCCTCCATGGCTGAAGTCCGCCTCAACGACGTGGTCAAGAACTATGGCAATGTCTTTGCCGTGAACCACGTCTCGCTCACCGTCGCCGACGGCGAGTTCGTGGCGCTGGTCGGCCCGTCCGGGTGCGGCAAGACGACGACGCTGAACCTCGTCGCGGGGCTGATCCCGATCTCGGGCGGGGCGATCCATATCGGCGACCGGGTCGTCAACGAGCTCGACCCGAAGGACCGCGACATCGCCATGGTCTTTCAGAACTACGCCCTTTACCCCAACAAGACCGTCTACAAGAACCTCGCCTTTCCGCTGAAGATGCGGCGCCTCCCGACCGACGAGATCGATCGAAAAGTCCGCGAGGCCGCCAAGACGCTCGACATCACCCATCTGCTCGAGCGCCGGCCCCGCGAGCTTTCGGGCGGCCAGCAGCAGCGCGTGGCGCTCGGGCGGGCGCTGGTGCGCGATCCGGCGGTGTTCCTGATGGACGAGCCGCTCTCCAACCTCGACGCCAAGCTCAGGGTGCAGATGCGCTCCGAAATCAAGCGCTTCCACCAGGATCTCGAGGCGACCGTCATCTACGTCACGCACGACCAGCTCGAGGCGGTGACCATGGCCGACAAGATGGCGGTCATGTCGGGCGGGGTGCTGCAGCAATACGATTCCCCCGCCAACGTCTTCGCCAACCCCGCCAATGTCTTCGTTGCTGGCTTTGTCGGCAGCCCCGCCATGAGCCTCGTGCCGCTCGGGGTTTTGACCCGCGGCGACGCCGTGTTTCTGGTGAGCTCCGCGGGCTGGAGCCTGCCGCTCTCACCGGAGAACGCCCGCAAGGCGCTCAAGGCCAAGTCGGGCAAGGTGATCCTCGGGGCGCGGCATTCGACGATCCGGTTGCACAAGGCGTCGCAGCCCGACTCGATTCCCGGCCGCGTCTATACCGCCGAGCCGACGGGGGACATCACCTACGCCCACGTCAATATCGGCGGCCCGGTGGTGACAGTGAGCGTCGAGCCGCAGGTACGCGTCGATGCCGACGAGCCGGTCTGGCTCGAGCTCGACCAGCAGCGGGTGCACCTGTTCGACGGCGAGACCGAGATGGCGCTCGCCGCGTAGCGCGACGGCGTCGATCGGGCGCGGCGCGCCTGCCGCTTCTCCCCCCCGGATGAGTTGACGCGCCCCACCGCAGTTGCGCCATCACCCAACGACCGGCCTCGAGGCGATGTCCTTCCCCACGGACGCTGCTTCGAATGGTCGCGCAGCGGCGGTCTCCGTTCGCCCTTGACCCCCTCCTGTCCAGCGGTTACTGATACGTATAACTAATACGTATCAGTAGGCGGGGATGGCGAAACGGGCGACACAGCGCGACGTGGCGCGGCTGGCCGGGGTGTCGCAGGCGGCCGTGTCGATGGTGCTGAGCGGCGGGTCGGCCGCGGCGCTCTCGGCCGAGACACTGGAGCGCATCAACAGCGCCGCGCGTGAGCTCGGCTACGCCCCTAACCGCTTTGCGCAGGCGCTGCGCACCAGCCGCACGATGACCATCGCCTGCATCGTGCCGGACATCACCAACCCGTTCTATCCCACGCTGATGCGCGGCATTCAGTCGGTGACGGACGGGCTCGGCTACGACGTCATCGCCGTCAATACCGACGGCCAGCCCGAGCGCGAGCGCCATTTCCTCGAGTGGTCGCGGCAGGGGCGGGTGGATGGCGTGATCGGCGTCTTCTTCACCCTCCGCGCGCGCGATTTCGAGCCGCTGGTCTCGGCCGGCGTGCCGGTCGTGCGCATCGAATCCAGCAAGAAGAAGGGCGGGCCGATCCCCATCGACGACATCTTTGTCGACAGCTACGCCGCGGCCTTCGAGGTGACGAAATATCTTATCGGCCACGGCCATCGGCGCATCTCGATGATCGCCGGCCGGGGCGGCCCGCAGGCGGTGCGGGTCGAGGGCTACAAGACCGCCGTGGCGGAAGCGGGCGGCGTGCCGCACATCGTCATCGATGACGAGTTCAATGAAACCGGCGGCATGCGCGCGGCCGTCGCCGTGCTGGAATCCGGCTATGCGCCGACCGCCATCTTCGCCGCCAACGACCTGATGGCCATCGGCGTCATGCAGGCGCTGCGCGAGCGCGGCCTCGACATTCCGCGCGACATCGCGGTCGCGGGGTTCGATGATATTTCGGCCGCGCGGCTCGTGACCCCATCCCTGACCACCGTGGCCCAGCACCAGGGCGACATGGGGGTCAGGGCAGCGCAGATTCTGATGGAACGGTTGCGCGGTTCCAAGCCCGGCGCCGGCACGGCGCTCGAAATGCCGTTCAGGCTGATCCGCAGGGACTCGACCTGACCGGCGCCCCCTGACGACCAAAATCCCTGGAGGAGGAGAAGATGGAACGTCGTACATTCATGAAGGCCGGGCTCGCTCTCGGCGCCTTGCCGCTTCTCGGTCGGTCCGCCTTCGCGGACGACAAGAAGCCGATCACCTTCTGGTATGAGGCGGCCTCGCCGGAGAACCAGCAGCATCTCAAGGACCTGCTGATCGATCCGTTCAACGCGGCTCATCCCGACAGCGAACTCTCGATCGACTTCCGCGGCGAGGACCTCGACAAGCAGCTGCGCATCGCGATGCTGTCGGGCTCGGGCCCCGACATCGTCTACACCGCCGGGCCGAGCTATGTTGCTTCGATGGCGCAGGCCGGCCAGTTGCTCGCCCTCGACGACTACGCCCAAAAGCTCGGCTGGAACGACCGCATCCTGCCGCTCTTCATGGATCTCGGCAAATACAACGGCAAGCTTTACGCCCTTGCCAAGACCTACGAGACCGAGGGCATCTTCTACAACAAGACGCTGTTCGAAAAGAACGGCTGGAAGGCGCCGACCACGGTTCCGGAGCTCGAGGCCCTGGCCGAGGAGGCCAAGAAGATGAACCTCGTGCCGTTCGCCGCCGGTAATGCCGACTGGCGCCCGACCAACGAGCACTACGTCACCTGGGTGCTCAACTCGATCGCCGGCCCCGAGAACGTCTACAAGGCGCTGACGGGTGCCATCCCCTGGACCGATCCCTCGATCGTCGCCGCCATCGATAAGCTCAACGAGTGGTGGCAGAAGGGCTATTTCGGACCGAACTATTTCTCGCTCACCGGCGAGCAGGCTTTCGCTCAGATCGCGACCGGCGCCGCCGCCATCGCGCCGACCGGCACCTGGAATTTCGGCCTCATCCCCACCTATTTCCCGCAGAACAACGCGGAGCCTGGCTTCATCGGCTTCCCGAGCGCCGAGGGCATTCCGTCCCCGATCTATGCGCTCGGGATCGGCTCGACCTTCTCGATCAACGCCAAGTCCGAGAACGCCGACGGGGCCGCCGCGGTCTTCGACATGATCTTCCAGCCGAAGTTCTATTCCGACATGAACTCGGTCTGGCAGGGCGAGTGGAACCTGCCACTGAAGGACCTCTCCGGCGTCACGATCTCCGACAAGGTCACGCCCCTCTATGGCGAGGTGATGAAGAACCTCGCGACCGCCGTCGGCAACGGCCAGTACGGCTACACCACCTGGACCTTCCTGCCGCCCGCGACCGACACTTATCTCGTCTCCGGCATGGAGCAGGTCTGGCTCAACAAGATCAAGTCGGCCGACTACCTCAAGAAGTGGGACGACACGTTCAAGCAGGAGAAGGATCAGGGCAAGGTCCCCGCGATCCCGCCACGGCCGGCCGGCGCATGACGCGTCGCACGTAAGAGTTGGGGCGGCGGCCGCGCCGCCCCGTCGAGGAGGAGCCGATGGCAACGCAGACCGAAACCCTGGCCGGGGCCGACGCCCCGCCGCGCCGCGCGAGCGAGATGGCGCCCTCGGCGAGCCGGGTGCACCTGCTCTATATCGTGCCGACGTTTGCCATCAACTTCGTCATCATTCTTGTTCCGGCGCTCCTCACCATTGCGCTCGCCTTCTTCAGCTGGGACGGCATCTCCAACCCGGAATTCGTCGGCCTCGACAATTTCGCGGCGATCTTCTCCGACAGCGTCTTCTGGTCGGCACTCACCAACAACATCATCTGGACGCTGATCTTCCTGATCGTGCCGATCGCCATGGGCCTCGTCGCGGCGACGATGCTGCTCATCGCCCGACGGGGCCGCACCTTCTTCCAGGTGGTCTATTTCCTGCCGGTGGTCATTGCGACCGCGATCACCGCCCGCGTCTGGCAGGGCATGATCTATAGCCCGGTCACCGGCGTCTTCGGGCTCATGCACCGGCTCGGCCTGCCGGTCGGCAACCCGCTCGCCGGTACCTCGACGGCGCTATACGGCGTCGCCACCGTCGACCTCTGGCACTGGTGGGGATTTCTCTGCGTCATCTTCTTTGCCGCGCTCCGCCAGGTCCCGGCCGAGCACATCGAGGCGGCCCGGCTCGAGGGCGCAAGCTATTGGCAGATGCTCCGCTACGTGCTCTTGCCAGGCATCCGCCCGACCATCACGCTGATGATGATCTTGACCATCATCTGGTCCTTCCTCGTCTTCGACTTCGTCTACATCCTTACGCAGGGCGGCCCCGCCTTCTCGAGCGAGGTGCTGTCAACGCTCGCCTATCGCCACGCCTTTTACGACCTCAACGTCGGGCAGGCCGCGGCGGTCGCGCTGGTGATCTCCTGCTTCGGGCTCGTGGCGACCTTCTTCTATGTGCGCATCCAGACCCGGGAGGAGGCGCAATGAACCTCATCGAGAGCCGCTTCACCATGGTCGTGACCTATGTGGTGCTCGGCATCGGCGCCTTCATTGCGCTTTTCCCCATCGCGCTCCTGGTCCTCAACGCGCTCAAGCCCGCGGCGCAGATCGTCGTGAGCCCCCTTGCTTTGCCCTCGCCCATCAAGTGGGAAAATTTCGCCCACGCCTGGAAGGACGCGCACTTCAGCCAGACCTTCGTCAACTCGGCGGTGCTGACCGGCCTCACCATCGTCCTCGTCTGTACGACCGGTTCGCTCACCGCCTATGTGCTGGCGCGCAAGAAGATCAAGTCGTGGAAGATCTGGACCTTCTACCTCATGGCGACGACCACGGCGCCGATCCAGCTCTTCCTCTTCCCGCTCTATTTCGGCTACGCGCGCCTCGGCCTCGTCAACAACCCGGCGGCCGTGTCGCTGATCTACACCGCCCTCTACAGCCCCTTCGCGGTGATGCTGCTGCGGACCTATTTCCTCGCCGTGCCGCGCGAGCTCGAGGAGGCGGCGCTCGTCGATGGCGCCAGTCACTGGCAGGTCTTTTCCCAGGTGATGCTGCCGATCGTCTCCCCGGGCATCCTCACCGTGGCGCTGATCATCGGCCTTTATTCCTGGAACGAGTTCCTCATCGCCGCGACCTTCCTCCAGAAGGCCGACAAGGTGACCGCGGTGATCGGTTTCTACCTGCTGAGCGGCCAGTACAGCTCGGACTGGGGGGAGATCATGGCGGCAGCGCTGCTGATCGTGCTGCCCGTGGTCGTACTTTTTCTCTTCATGCAGCGTCGTTTCATCGAAGGCATGGCCGGCGGCTCGGTCAAGGGATGACGCGCTGGGAACATCCGGAGGCAATGAATGCAAATCCCCAATGACTACCTCGAGCGCGTCTATGCCGGGGTTCTGGGCAAGCTGGTGGGGGTCTATCTTGGTCGCCCCTTCGAGGGCTGGACCTACCAGAAGATCATGAAGGAGCTCGGGCCGATCGAATATTATGTGCACGAACGGCTGAACCAGCCGCTCGTCGTGACCGACGATGACGTGGCCGGCACCTTCACCTTCATCCGCGCCCTCGAGGACTACGGCATTTCGGAGAACCTCAGCGCCGAGGAAATCGGCAAGGCCTGGCTCAACTACATCGTCGAGGAGCGATCGATCCTCTGGTGGGGCGGCAACGGCAATTCCACTGAACACACCGCCTGGCTCAACCTCAAGCGCGGCGTGCCGGCGCCGGCCTCGGGCTCGATCGCGACCAACGGCTCGACCGTCGCCGAGCAGATCGGCGCGCAGATCTTCATCGACGGTTGGGGCATGGTCGCGCCCGGCCGGCCGGCTCTTGCCGCCAAGCTCGCCGAGCAGGCCGGCAAAGTCTCGCACGACGGCGAATCCGTTCATGCGGCAATGCTTTGGGCGGCGATGGAGGCGGAGGCCTTCGTCAATGCCGACATCGACCATCTGCTCGATACCGGCCTCGCCCAGATCCCGCGCGACAGCCTCGTCGCCAAGCTGATTGCCGACATCCGGGCCTGGCACCGGCAGTACCCCGACTGGCACGACACGCGGCAAAGGATCGAGGACCAGTACGGCTACGACAAGTACCCGGGCAATTGCCACGTCATCCCGAACCATGCCCTCATGGTGATGGCGGTCCTCTACGCGCCCGACGATTTCCAGAAGGCCGAGATGATCGTCAACACTTCGGGCTGGGACACCGATTGCAACGCCGGCAATGTCGGCTGCCTCATGGCCATCCGCCTTGGCCTCGACGGCCTCGAGGCGGGGCCGGATTGGCGCGGGCCGGTCGCCGACCGGCTGATCATCTCCTCGGCCGATGGCGGCAACTCGATCAACGATGCCGTCCGGACCTCCTACTACCTCGCCAATCTCGGCCTGCGCCTGACCGGCGGCGCCCCCCTCGCGCCCCCCAAGAACGGCGCGCAGTTCCACTTCTCCCTGCCGGGGAGCGTCCAGGGCTTTCGGCCGCAGGCGGGCATTGGTCTGAGCCAGGCCGTGCGCACCGACAACGTCGAGTTCGAGGGCGCCCGGGCACTCGCCATCGGCTATGAGGCGCTCGGGCCGGGGCAGGTTGCGGCGGTGACGACGCCGACCTTCACGCCGCCCGAGGTCCGCAACATGCGCACCTACGAGCTCATGGCGACGCCGCTCGTCTATCCAGGCCAGGTGGTCCGGGCGCGCCTCGTGGCGAGTGGCACGAACCGGGGCAATGTCGCCGCACGGTTGCGCCTGCGCGTCTATGACGGGCACGACGAATTGCGCGAGGTCGACGGTTCGCCCGTGACGCTCGCCCCGGGCGAGGATCGCGTCATCGAATGGACACTGCCCGATCTCGACGGGCAGCCGATCGGCGAGATCGGCATCGCCCTCACGGCCGATGGCCGCCGTGCCGATGGCCGCGTACTCGTCGACTTCATCCGCTGGGACGGGCCGCCCAGCCTGAAGCTGCACCGGCCGGCAGGCGACGGCGACTTCTGGCGCATGTCGTGGGTCAACGGCGTGAGCTTCTTCTCCAAGCGGTTCCCGCCGAGCTTCCGCATCTCGCAGGACCGCGGCGAGGGCCTGATCATCCACGGCACCCGGCAATGGACCGACTACGCGGTCAGCGCCGAGATCGTCGTGCATCTCGGCAATTACGGTGGCGTCGTGGTCCGGGCGCAGGGGCTGCGCCGCTACTGCGCCGTCCGGCTCAACCGCACCGGCACGCTCGAAATCGTTCGCGTCCGCGACGACGAGACCAGGGTGCTGGCGTCGATGCCGTTCGACCTCGTGTTCGAAACGAAAATCCCCGTGAAGGTGACGGTTCGGGGGAACGACATCCGCGCCGAAGTGGCGGGCCGGTCGGTGTCGGCGCGCGACGACTCCGCCGAGGCGCTCAACGATGGCGGCATCGGCCTGTTGATCTCGGAGGGCGCGCTGTCGACCGACGAGGTGGTGGTGGGGCCAGCCCCCAACGGCTGATCCGGAGGGCAGGCCGCCTGTCGCGCGATAGCCGGGAACAGGGTCGCCGCGGGGCTACCCCCGCGACCTCGTCTTCCGGCGCTTGGGTGACGCGGGCCCGACCGTCCCCAGCGCACCGCGCAGCTCGGCGAGCCAGGCGGCCGCCGAGCCGTCGCTCGGGGCGCGCCAGTCGCCGCGCGGCGAGAGCGAGCCGCCCGAGCCGACCTTGGGGCCGTTGGGGATCGCCGAGCGCTTGAACTGGCTTGTCGCGAAGAACCGCTGGATGAAGACCTCCATCCACCGCGCGATCGTCGCGAGATCGTAGTCGACGTGCTCCTTCTCGGGCAGGTTGTCGGGCCACTCGCCGCGGTTCCGGTCGCCCCAGGCGTGCAGCGACAGGTAGGCGACGCGGCTCGGCCGGAAACCGAAACGGGATAGATAGTAGAGATTGAAATCCTGCAGCGGATAGGGGCCGATGAAATCCTCGGTGCGCTGGATGTCGTCCTCCGAGGCGCCGGGGACGAGCTCCGGCGAGATCTCCGTCGAGAGCACCGACTCGATCGCGTCGAGCGCCGGCTGATCGAACTGCCGGGTGTCGATCATCCACCGCATGAGGTGGCGGATCAGCGTCTTCGGCACCGAGGCGTTGATCTGGTAATGCGCCATCTGGTCGCCCACCCCGTAGGTGGACCAGCCGAGGGCGATTTCCGAGAGGTCGCTCGTGCCGATGACGAGCCCGTTGTGGAGATTGGCGAGGCGGAACAGGTGGGACGTCCTTTCGCCCGCCTGCACGTTCTCGAACGTGATGTCGTAGAGCTTTTCGCCCCGGTCGTAAGGGTGGCCGAGGTCGGCCAGCATTTGCCTCGCCGACGGGCGGATATCGATTTCCTGCGCCGTCACCCCGAGCGCCTGCATCAGCCGCCGCGCATTGTCGCGCGTCTTCGAGCCGGTCGCAAAGCCCGGCATCGAATAGGCCAGTATGTCGGAGCGCGGCCAGCCCAGCCGGTCGAAGCACTTGGCGAGGACAATCAGCGCCTGGGTCGAATCGAGCCCGCCAGAGACGCCGATCACCGCCTTGCGGATGCCGGTCGCCTCGAGCCGCTGCGCGAGGCCCGCGACCTGGATCGAATAGACTTCGGCGCACCGCTCGTCGCGCGTCGCGGGGTTCGATGGCACGTAGGGGAAGCGCTCCACCCGCCGCTCCAGTGGCACCTCGCCCTCGGGCCGGACCAGCGGCAGCGGCACGTGCCGCATTGCCTCGACCTGCGCGCGCCAGAGTTTGGCGGTGTCCGCAAAGCTCGTCTGCCGCCGCCGGTCCTGCAGCAGCCGCTCGAGGTCGATGTCCGCGAAGATCACCCCGGGCTCACGCGAGAAGCGCTCGGTCTCGGCGAGTACGTCGCCGTTCTCGACGATCATGCCGTGGCCGTCCCAGGCGAGGTCGGTGGTGGATTCGCCCCGGCCGGCCCCGCTGTAGAGGTAGGCCGCGATGGCCCGGCCCGCCTGCGACTGGCAGAGAAGACGCCGGAAATCGGCCTTGCCGATCGTGATGTTGGAAGCCGAAAGGTTGGCGAGGACGGTCGCCCCGGCGAGCGCCCCGATGGTGCTCGGGGGGAGGGGGGACCAGAAATCCTCGCAAATCTCGACGTGCAGCCTGAGCCCCGGGATCGCGGCGGCCTCGAACACGAGATCGGTGCCGAACGGAACATCCTGCCCGAGGAGCCGGATCGTGCCGCCGCGCACGTCGCCGCCGGACGCGAAATAGCGCTTCTCGTAGAACTCGCGGTAGTTGGGGAGGTACGTCTTGGGCACGACGCCGGCGATCTCGCCGCGGCAGATGACGACGGCGCAGTTGTAGAGTGCCTCGCCGCGGCGGAGCGGCGCGCCGACCAGCAGCGCCGGCTCAAGCGTCCGGCTCGCTTCCGTGAGCTCGGCGATGGCGCGCTCGACGCCGTCCAGCACCGCATCCTGGAAGAAGAGGTCGTCGCTCGTGTAGCTGGCGAGCCCCATCTCGGGAAACACGGCGACCACCGCGTGCCGTGCCGAGGCCTCGCGCGCCAACTCGAGCGTCCGGCTGGCATTGAGCGCGGGATCGGCAATTGCCGTGTGCGGCGTGCACACGGCGACGCGGCAGAAACCCTGGCTGTAGATGGAGCGAAAACTCTCCGGCACGGCGTTCACTGGCTTATCCCGATCGAACTCGGCGGGGGCAGGGCGGACGGGCGGGGCTTAGCACGCCCCCCGCCGGTCTTGCGAGGGGGAAGCGTTTGCCGTGCCCCGTTTCATCCTCGGCCGCGGGGCGCTAAGCTGCGCTCGCCCGGTCGCCAGCCGATGCGTTCGGGCAACACCCTTTCGCTTATCTTAACGTCTCCATGTCAAAGTCCGACTCCAGCAGGGCGCGCGAGCACAGATTGGCCCAAAAGCTCCGTGAGAACCTCCGCCGTCGCAAGGCCGGCGCGCGGCCGGAAGGCGAGGGCGGGGCCAGGAACAATGACACGCCGCCGCCGCAGACGAAGCCGGAGGAACGGCGCTAAGGGCCTTGCTTGAAGGCGCCGTGGTGACTCGGATAGTGATGTAACAGCGGCGCGTCGCGCCCCGGAGCCAAGGGCCTCCGGCACTTTGGGACAACGACATGGATCGCATTCGTTTGGTCGGCGGCAATCAGCTGCGGGGCGAGATTCCGATTTCGGGCGCCAAGAATGCCGCTCTGCCACTGATGATCTCGTCCATCCTGACGCGCGAGCCGCTGGTGCTCGAAAACGTGCCGCGCCTTGCGGACGTGAAGCAGCTCGAGCGTATCCTCGAAAACCACGGCGTCGACATCGCCGTGCACGGACGCAAGCGCGGCGATGAGGATGGTGTGGGTCAACGGATGACTTTCCACGCGGCCGATATCGTCGATACCACCGCCCCTTACGAGCTCGTCTCGAAGATGCGCGCGAGCTTCTGGGTGATCGGACCGCTGCTGGCGCGCGAGGGCAACGCCCGCGTGTCGCTGCCCGGCGGCTGCGCCATCGGCACGCGGCCGGTCGATTTCCACATCGACGGGCTCAAGGCGCTCGGCGCCGAGATCGACATCGAGGAGGGCTATGTCGTCGCCCGGGTGCCGCGCGGCGGCCTCGTCGGCACCTCGGTGCGCTTCCCCAAGGTTTCGGTCGGGGCGACCCACACCGTGATGATGGCGGCGACCCTCGCCAGGGGCACGACGATCATCGAGAACGCCGCCCAAGAGCCCGAGATCGGTGACGTGGCCCGCTGCCTCGTCGCCATGGGCGCCAGAATTTCGGGCATCGACACCGATCGGCTGGTGATCGAGGGTGTGACGTCGCTGCATGGGGCGACCCATCGCGTCCTGCCCGATCGTATCGAGACCGGCACCTATGCCATGGCGGCAGCCATGACGGGTGGCGATGTGCTGCTCAAGGGCGCCAATTCCAGCCACCTCCGCCGCGCCCTAGACATCCTCGGCGAGGCGGGCGTGCACGTCTCCGACGAGGAAGACGGGGTGCGCATCAAGCGCAACGGCAACGGCATTGCCGCGGTCGACGTGGAAACCGATCCTTTTCCGGGTTTCCCCACCGACCTACAGGCCCAGTTCATGGCGCTGATGACCATGTCCAACGGGGTATCCCGCATCAAGGAAACGATTTTCGAGAACCGCTACATGCACGTGGCCGAGCTCGCCCGTTTCGGCGCCGACATCAAGGTTGACGGGCAGGTCGCGACCGTTACGGGCAAGCCCGCCCTGACCGGTGCGCAGGTGATGGCGACCGATCTGCGCGCCTCCGTCTCGCTCGTCATCGCCGGCCTTGCGGCCCGCGGCGAGACCATCGTCAACCGCATCTACCACCTCGATCGCGGCTTCGAGCGGCTCGAGGACAAGCTGGGCCGTTGCGGGGCCGAGATCGAGCGGCTGCCGGGCTGAGCCGCCACCCCCGCCGCGGGGCACGGCCGGCGTCTCCCGCCATGGGCCGGAGTCCAACCTTCGCGGCTGAGCGACAGGTGCTTGCGCCGGCGCCGAAAACTTGTAGACCGGCGCGGCAGGGCCCATATGCGGGCTCTCCCGTTTCTGACCTGGATAGTCTATGGCCGACCTCCGACTTCTGGCGCTCGACAGCGAAGACCTCGAGGTGATTTCCGCCGCAACGCAGGATGCGGTGATCCGCGTTCCCGACATGGGCTATGCGATGGGCGACCAGCGCTTTGCGCTGCTGATGAACCGCTATGCCTGGGAGGTCGAGGAGAAACGGTCGAAAGGCCAGCGCAAGCGCGCGGCCCTGTCGTTCGCCCGTGTCACCCACGTCGCGACGCAGGGCATCAACATGAACGCCGCGGAAGGTGTGCTCGAGCTGCTCGACATCCGCTTCGAGGCAACGGACCTGCCGGCCGGGGTGATCGAGTTGCGCTTTGCCGGCGGCGGCACGATCCGCCTCACGGTCGAATGCATCGAGGCCCGGCTCGAGGATCTCGGAGCCGCCTGGGCCGCCATTGACAAGCCGGAGCACCGCTTCTGATGCCGCTGCGCCTCGACAGCCGTGAGCCGGATTTTGCCGAACGCTTTGCCGCCCTCCTCGCCTCCAAGCGCGAATCCTCGCAGGAGGTCGGGGACGCGGTTGCCGCGATCCTGGCCGACGTCCAGCGCCGCGGCGACGAGGCGGTCCTCGATTATACCGCCCGCTTCGACAAGCTCGAACTGACCCCTCGGACCCTGCGCTTCTCTGAGGTCGAGATCGCGGCCGCGGCCGACGCAGTGCCGCGCGAGGTCGTGGCCGCCCTCGAGACGGCGCATGCGCGGATCAGGGCGCATCACGAGAAGCAGAAGCCCGCCGATCATGTCTATCAGGATGCGCTCGGCGTGACGCTGGGGACGATCTGGACGGCGGTCGACGCCGTCGGGATTTACGTGCCGGGGGGCCTCGCCTCCTATCCCTCGTCGGTGCTGATGAATGCCGTGCCCGCACGGGTTGCGGGCGTCGATCGCATCGCCATGGTGGTGCCGACGCCGCGCGGCGAGGTGAATGGCGCGGTGCTTGCGGCGGCGCGGATCGCCGGCGTCACCGAAATTTACCG
>DASZTU010000455.1:0-3109 GCA_035547975.1 Devosiaceae bacterium
GACATCATTGAACGCGTGAATGGCGGCGCCATCGTGCCGAAGGCCAACCGTTCCTCGATGCTCGAGTTCGAGGTCGACGATGTCGACGGTCTCCTCGCAAGGGCGTCGTCGCTGGCCGAGGTGGTGCAGCCCCCGACCACCATGCCCTGGGGCAACCGTTCCATGCTGCTCCGCGACCCCGACGGCGCGATCATCAACATCTTCTCGCGGCCCAGGCGCTGAGCCTTGCGTCGTGCCCTTGCCAGCGGCGCCCGCGTGCCGCTAGCGTCCGCTCGCCATGACCGAGACTTCCCCGCCCAAAACCGCCATCACCATCTGCGGCTCGCTCCGCAAGAATGCCATCAACGAGCACCTGCGCCGCCACATGTCGCGAAAGCTGCGCGAGGCGGGCGTCGAGGTCACCGATCTCGACATGCACGATTTCCCGATGCCGATCTTCGACCAGGACATCGAGGATCGGGGCGAAACACCCGAGGCGGCGCGGCGGCTCGCGCAGCTCTTCCTCAGCCACGACATCGTCCTCATCATCTCGCCCGAATACAATGGCGGGGTCACCCCGCTTGTCGTCAACCTCATCGCCTGGGTCAGCCGGGTGACGCCGCCCAACCCTTTCAAGCACGCCATCTTCGGCATCGGCGGCCTGAGCGACGGCAAATACGCGACCCTCTTCGCCCTCTCGCATCTGCGCGATTCCCTCAGCAAGCTCGGGGCCCTGGTCGCGCCCACCCTGCTCGGGGTCGGGCCGTATCCGGACGTCTTCGATGCGGACGGCAATCCGAACGAGGGCAACATTCAGTGGAAGGTGGGCCAGGTGGTGCGCGAGCTCACGCACTTTTCCCGGGGCGGGATCTAGCGCTGGCGCTCAAGGCCGGCCTGTCGCGCCAGTTCCGGCCGCTTCGCATAGTCCGCAAAGCCGATGACATTGCCCCAGGGGTCCGTCGCCTCGACGGTGACGCCGGTCGCCGTTTCGATCCGCTCGGTCGGGATGCCCAGTGCGTTGAGCTCGGCGCCGGCGAGCTCGGCGTCGGCAACCTCGACCCAGAGCCGGCCACCCCCGATGCCTTCGCCCTGCCGCAGCACGAGGCCCGGTTCTTCGCCGCCGATCGAGAGGAGCGCCATCTGCGCGGCCTCGACGCGGAACTTCAGCCGCAGGCCGCAACGGGCATAAAAGTCGAGCGCCGCGTCGAGATCGCCAACGGCGAAGAAGACATTGTCGATGCCGAGTGGGGTCATGCGGACCTTCCTCCTACTATGATGCCATAGGATCCGGATCGGCCGGGCCGGTCCGTCGGGCGGCACCGGGCTTTTCCGCCGGCGCCCAGTCGGTGAGGCCGAAGAGTTCGATGGCATCCTCGAGAGCGGTCGCGAGCCGGTCGAGCCGGGCTGGCGCGACCTTGACCTGCCGCAGCCGCACGGGCCCCGCGAGCGGCGCTTCGGCGAGGAGGCGCTCGCCCTCCGGCGTCAGCGCGACGAGGCGCGCCCGCCGATCCTCGGGGTTGGTGCGGACGATGCAGAGGCCCTTGACCCGGAGCTCGTCGACCGCCTGGCCGAGCGTTGCCGGATGCATCACCAGCGCCTTGCGGAGCGCGGCCAGCGGCAGGGCCGGCCGCTCGGCGAGGATGCGCAGGATCGCGAGCTGGAGCCCCGTAATGCCGAAAGTCTGCTTCAGCGTCAGGTTGAAGGTGTCCATCGCCCGCTCGAGCCGCACCCAGGCGACGATGGCGGAAAGGGCTTGCTGCTGCATAAAAGCCGGTGGAGTCGAAAGAATCGCCGACTGTTATGGCAGCATAATATCTCCCCGACAAGCGCTCTGAATCCTGCATGGCGGCAACCGGCGACCCGGCTTTCGCGTTCGTAGCGCACGGAGGCTGAGAGATGACGGAAGTGCGAGAAGGCGGGTGTCTGTGCGGGGCGGTGCGCTACCGGCTCGAGGGGGAACCCTTCCTGACCGGGCTTTGCCACTGCGCCGACTGCCGCAAGGAAAGCGGCTCGGTCTTCACCTTCTACGCCAAGTGGCCGATCGCGGCCTTCTCCTATACCGGCGAGATCGGCACCAGCCATGGGCGGAGCTTTTGCCCACTCTGCGGCGGCCGGCTCTTCAACCTCCACGACACGGACGTCGAGGTGCGGCTCGGCAGCCTCGACGAGCCGCCCACCTGGCTGATGCCGCTGCAGGAGGGCTGGACGAAGCGGCGCGAGCACTGGCTCGAGCCGCTGCGGGGCGTGCCGCAGTTCGCCGAAGATCCCGATCGCTGAGGGCGCTTGCGGTTGCCGCGATGGCAAAGCTATGCCATTGGCACGGCAAACGGGAGCACGCGCCATGTCCGGAACCCTTATCGTCGCGCTCGATGTCGACAGCCGCTCCGAGGCAGAAATGCTGGTCGAGCGGCTCGGCGAGACGGTCGATTTCTACAAGATCGGCTATCAGCTGTTCTACGGCGGGGACGGACTGGCGCTCGGCAAGTCGCTGCTGGCGCGGGGCAAGCGCGTGTTCTTCGACCTCAAGCTGCTCGACATCGACAACACGGTGGAGCACGGGGCGCGGGCGATCGCGCGCACCGGCGCGACGTTCCTGACCGTCCATGCCTACCCCAAGGCGATGCAGGCGGCGCTGCGGGGGGCCGCCGATTCGGACCTCCAGATCCTGGGCGTCACGGTCCTGACCTCGATGGATGACGCGGACGTCGCCGAGGCCGGTTACGCCCGCGACGCAACGGGGCTCGTGGCGCTGCGCGCCGGACAGGCCAGGCGGGCGGGAGCCGCCGGTGTCGTGTGCTCGCCGAAGGAAGCGGCACTGGTGCGCTCGATCGTGGGACCCAACATGGCGATCGTGACGCCGGGCATCCGGCTCGCGGGCGGCGAACTCGGCGACCAGAAGCGCGTGATGACGCCCCAACGGGCGCTCGAGGCGGGCGCCACCCACCTCGTGGTCGGCCGGCCGATCACCGCCGCCAGCGACCCGGCCGCCGCCGCCCGCCGGGTGCTCGCCGAGATGAGCAGCCAGACCGCCGTCGCCTGAGGGAGAACGCAATGGCCGAGCTCAAGGTCGCAATCGCCGGCGCGGGCGGGCGAATGGGGATGGCCAACATCCGGGCCGTGGTCAATACCC
>DASZTU010000456.1:0-11503 GCA_035547975.1 Devosiaceae bacterium
CCGATCGTCTGTCGGATGGTGTCGATCAACCGATCGGGCGCGGCGGGGTCGCCCGCTGCGACCCGTTGCACGGACTTTGTCGCGGTGCCATAGGCGCCGATCCCCTCGAAATAGGAGTGGAACTCGGAATCGTAGGCATTCGGCACGGCGGGACCGGGGATGGCGTAGAAGCGGATCGGCCCTTCGATCACGTCGCCCGGGGCGAGCGGCGGGCCGGACTTGACCAGGATGCGGGCGCGCCGAAACGTCACCGGCTTCGCAGGACCCACCGGCCTGATCTCCGAGACGACCATGCGGCGTCCCGCCGGTGTCGCCGAGACGATGCCGTCGACCCGGGCCTGATACGTGCCGTAGACCGAGCCCCATAACATCGGCGTGCCGAAGAGTGCGCCATGGATGGCCAAGAGGCTGAAGCCGAGCCAGAAGGCGCAGGCGAGGCCCAGCAGCCGGGCGGCGGTCTGGGTGTGCCGGGCCAGCCAAAGCGCGGCGAGCAGCGCCGCCCCGGTCAGGCTGAGCGCCCATGGCTCGGGTGCCTCGCCCGCAACCAGCGAGGCGATGAGCCCGAGGATGATGGCGTAGGGAAGCAGGACGAAAAGCTGCCGCTGCTCGAGCGCGAGGCCGACACTCGCCGCGAGCCCCTTGACCCGGGCCCTGCGCCCCGGCACCACATCGGCCACGGGGTCGCGCAGCACGACCCGCCGCCGGCGCGCCGATGCATCCACCGGCGCGTCGGCTGCGGCGGTCGACCCCACCGCCCCCAGACTGGCCTCGCTGTCGCTCATCGGGCCCAGCGCCCTTGAACTGCCCCGCCCCTATGCTTACACGAGGGCACCAACTGTTCCAGCGGCTCCCGCCCCCATGTCAAAACCCGTCGTTACGCGCTTTGCCCCCTCGCCCACCGGGTACCTCCACATCGGCGGCGCCCGCACGGCGCTGTTTTCGTGGGCCTATGCCAAGCACGAAGGCGGCAAGATGCTGCTGCGGATCGAGGACACCGACCGCGAGCGCTCGACCGATGCGGCCGTCGCCGCGCTGCTCGACGGGCTTTCCTGGCTCGGCATCACCTGGGACGGCGAGCCCCTGTTCCAGTTCGCGCGCGCACCGCGCCACGCCGAGATCGCGCACGAACTGCTGAGGCGCGGCCAGGCGTACTACTGCTATTGCACGCCCGAGGAACTCGACAAGATGCGCGAGGAGGCGCGCGCCAAGGGCCTGCCGCCACGCTACAACGGCTACTGGCGTGACCGCGATCCGGCCGAGGCACCGCCCGGCGTCAAACCCGTCATCCGGATCAAGGCGCCGCTCTCGGGCGAGATCGTGGTCAACGACCACGTGCAGGGCAAGGTCGTGTTCAAGACCGAGAACCTCGACGACTTCATCATCCTGCGCTCGGACGGCACGCCCACCTACATGCTCGCCGTGGTCGTCGACGACCACGACATGGAGGTCACGCACATCATCCGCGGCGACGACCATCTCACCAATGCCGCGCGGCAGATCATCATCTACAACGGGATGGGCTGGCGCGTGCCGGAGATGGCGCACATCCCCCTGATCCACGGCCCCGACGGCGCCAAGCTCAGCAAGCGCCACGGGGCGCTCGGCGTCGACGCCTATCGCAAGATGGGATACCTGCCCGAAGCGCTGCGCAACTACCTCGCGCGGCTCGGCTGGTCGCATGGTGACGACGAGCTTTTTACCACCGAGCAGATGGTCGAGTGGTTCAGCCTCGAGGCGCTGAACAAGGGCGCGGCCCGCTTCGATTTCGTCAAGCTCGAGAGCATCAACGGGCATTATATCCGCGAAGCCCATCCCGGCCGTCTCTACGAGGTCATGCTTTCGACGGCGGTCGAGAACGAGCGCTCGGCCGATGTCGCGGGGCTCGAGGCAAACCGCGAGACGGTGCTCAAGGCGCTGCCCGAGCTGCAGCCGCGCGCCAAGACCGTGCTCGAGCTCATCGACCTCGCCCAGTTCATCTACGCCACGCGCCCGCTGCCGATCCAGCCGGACGCGGCGGCTCAGCTCACGCCCGAAACGCGCGGCATGCTGAAGGAGCTGGCGACGGTGTTCGACGGGCTGGCGGACTGGTCGGTGCCGTCGATCGATGCCGCCGCGCGCGCCTTCGCGGAAGCCAGGGGACTCAAGCTCGGCAAGGTGGCCCAGCCGCTGCGCGCCGCTCTGACCGGCCGCACGATTTCACCAGGCATTTTCGAGGTGATGACGCTGATCGGCCGCGAAGAAGCAATGGCGCGCCTCGCGGACCAGGTGCGCCAGTAAGCCGCGGGACGCCGCCGCCCACCCTGGCAATCCGCGATGCCGCCTCGCCCCCGCACCCGCTGACGGGCACGGCTCAGCGGCCGGGCGAGGGTACCGCGGGCAGCTTGTTGCATGGGCTCGGCAATTGGGCTACCCCAAGGCCGAACCTGCCTGGGGCCACCATACGACCCTGCCGCTTACCTCCCGAACCAGCCGCGCATAGGGCCGCAAGGAGTGCACATATGACCGACGTCGCCAAACTCACGATCGGTGACAAAACCTTTGAATTTCCGATCCTGTCGGGCACGGTCGGGCCGCAAGTCATTGATATACGATCGCTTTATGCCCAGACGGGGATGTTCACCTATGACCCCGGCTTCACCTCGACGGCAGCCTGCGATTCCTCGATAACCTATATCGACGGCGACAAGGGCGAGCTGATGTATCGCGGCTACCCGATCGAGCAGCTGGCGGAAAAATCGAACTACCTCGAGGTCTGCTACCTGCTGCTCTACGGCGAGTTGCCGACCCCGGCCCAGATGACCGATTTCGAGCAGCGCGTCACCCGCCACACCATGCTGCACGAGCAGGTGCACCTCTTCTTCCGCGGCTTCAGGCGGGACGCGCACCCGATGGCGATCGTGTGCGGCGTGGTCGGCGCCCTCGCCGCGTTCTACAGCGACTCGGCCGATATCAGCGATCCCGTGCAGCGGGAAATCGCCTCGATCCGGATGATCGCCAAGCTGCCGACGATCGTCGCGATGGCTTACAAATACTCGGTCGGCCAGCCGTTCGTGTATCCCCGCAACGACCTCGACTACGCGAGCAATTTCCTCAGGATGTGCTTCTCGGTTCCGGCCGAGGAATACGAGGTGAACCCGGTCATCGCCCGCGCGATGGACCTCATCTTCACCCTCCACGCCGACCACGAGCAGAACGCCTCGACCTCGACGGTGCGGCTCGCGGGCTCCTCGGACGCGAACCCCTTCGCCTGCATCGCGGCCGGGGTCGCGTGCCTCTGGGGCCCGGCCCATGGCGGCGCCAACGAGGCCGCCCTCAACATGCTGCGTGAGATCGGGACGGTCGACCGCATCCCCGAGTTCATCGCCCGCGCCAAGGACAAGAACTCCGGCTTCCGCCTGATGGGCTTCGGCCACCGCGTCTACAAGAACTACGACCCGCGGGCCAAGGTGATGCAGGAAACGGCCAAGCAGGTGCTCGAGCAACTGGGCGCGCACAATCTCTCGCCCACGCTGCAGGTCGCGCGCGAGATCGAGAAGATCGCGCTCTCCGATCCCTACTTCATCGAGCGCAAGCTCTACCCCAACGTCGACTTCTACTCGGGCATCATCCTCGACGCGATCGGCTTCCCGACCTCGATGTTCACGGCCATCTTCGCCATGGCGCGCACCGTCGGCTGGATCGCGCAGTGGAAGGAAATGATTGCCGATCCGCAAAAGAAGATCGGCCGCCCCCGCCAGCTCTATGAGGGGTCGCCGACGCGCAACTACGTCCCGATCATCGACCGGGTGTAGTGTTTCCGGCGTGCGCCAGCACGCGCTCGGCAGCGGATTGAAGGGGCGCCTCGGGCGCCCCTTTTTCCATCAGCGCGCGGAGTTCGGCAAAGGCGGCGACCTGCGCCGCGGCCACTCCCTGTCCATCGAGCACGCGTCGAATCGTCTCGATCAGCTTCGGCGCGTCGGGCGCGGCGAGCAGCACTTCCGGCACGACCGGTCGATCGAGAATGATGTTGGGCAGGCTGACGAATTTCACTTCGTACTTGAAGAAGCGCCTCACCTGCCCGGCGTCGGCGACATAGGTCGTGGCCATCGGAACGTCGGCGAGGGCGAGCTCGAGCGTCACCGTGCCGGTCACGGCAATGGCCGCGATCGCCGCGCCGAAGGCCCGGCGCTTGGCTGCGTCGTCGGCGAGGACCTCGACAGGCACCGGCCAGGATGTCGTCGCCTCTCTGAGCCGTGCCGCCTGTGCTGGGGTGGTCGGGAGAATGAAGGACGTGACGCGCGGATGGTCGCGCAGCGCCAGCGCCGTGTCGCGCATCATGCCGAGGGTGCGGGAAATCTCCCCGTCGCGGCTCCCCGGCAGGAGGAGGAGCGGCCCACGTTCGGGAATGGCGGGCCGGAACGGCAGCCGGGCGAGCGCGGGGTGGCCCACATAGGTCGTGCGGGGGCCGCCGAGCCGCTCCATCGCCGCGGGCTCGAATGGCAGGATGCTCAGCACCTCGTCGAAGAGAGGCATGAGCTTCGGCGCCCGCTCCGGCCGCCATGCCCAGACGGCGGGGGCGACGTAGAGCAGGATGGCGCCGCGGTAGCCGCCGCGCCGCAGCCGTTTCGCCAGTTCGGCCGAAAACACCTGTGAGTCGACCAGGACGACTACGTCGGGCCTCTCCCGCAGGGCGGCACGCGCGGCCTGGCCGAGCCGCCAGTAAAGCCGGGGCAGCCGCTTCGCCACGTCGGAAAACCCCATGACGGAGAGCTCTTCCATGGGGAAGAGCGAGCGGAGGCCCTCCCCGGCAAGTTCGCTGCCGCCGACGCCCGACAGCCTGACCGGCTGCCGAAGCTTCATCTCATGGACGAGAGCGGCGGCGAGCCGGTCGCCCGATGCTTCGCCGGCGAGGATGAACAGCTTGAGATCAGCCGCCATTGGGGCCCATGCCGACCACGCTGATGCCGGCCGCGACCGCCGCCTGCTCGATGCCCGCCCGGTCGATGAGGATGGCCCCGCCGGCTTCGACAACGATCGCCGCCACGCCGGCAGACGCGGCGCGGCGCACCGTTTCCGGGCCGATCGCCGGGCGATCCGTCAGCCGCGATTGTTGTGGCTTCAGGGCCTTGGCCAGGACCAGCCCGCCACCCGGATCGAGGCCCTCGGCGCGATAGCGCGCGACCCGTTCGAGCAAGGCGTCGGTGCCGGCAACGTCCTCGACGGCAATCACCCGCCCCGGCGCCGCGATCGCCGCCTGGCCGATGTCGAGCCGGCCAATTTCCCGCGCCGTTGCGAGTGCGAGGCGGGCGGCGGCCTGCAGCGCACCCGGCAGTTGCGGGCCCGCGATATGCCCTTCGGGCGCGAGTATGTCGGGCACGATCGTCTCCGCGCCGACGAGTTTCGCGCCGGTCATGGCGAGCACCTTTTCGGCAATCCTGAGGAGGGCCGCGTCACCCGATGGTCCCCGCGTTCTGGCGAACCGCTGCAGCGCCGCCCGATCGGCGGCCGAGGCCCGCAGCCCGCCGACCATGGTCACATGGGTCGAGCCGAACGACTTGATGCGCCAGATCAGTCTGGGAATGTCGGCGGCGCGAAACACCTCGGCGAGGCCCAGATCGGGGCGCTCCACCAGGGGCAGGATCTGCACCTCGTCGCCTGCCCTCCTTGCGCCCTGGATCACCTCCTCGACGAGCGCGCCGGCGCCGGCGAGGACGGTGAGCCTTCGGCTCATTCCGGCATTTCTGCGCCGTCGCGCGGCAGCATCAGCGTGCCGCTCGAGGGGCGCTGGATAAAGGTGATCACCTGCGAAACCAGCGGATCGCCGTCGAACAGCCGGCCGGCATCTTCGACCCGCTCGCGGAGGGTTCCCTCGTTGGAGAAGATCATGCGGTAGGCGGCGCGCAGGTTGTGGATGGCCTCGCGCGCAAAGCCCCGGCGCTTGAGCCCGACGAGGTTGAGGCCCGCGAGGTGGCCCGGATTGCCGATCGCCATGCCGAAGGGAATGATGTCGTTTTCGACCTTTGTCATGCCGCCGACAAAGGCGTGGGCGCCGATCTGCACGAACTGGGTAACCCCGGCGTGGCCGGACAGGATGACGTAGTCTCCGACCTTGCAGTGCCCGGCGAGGCCCACATTGTTCGAGAGGATGACGTGGTCGCCGAGCAGGCAATCATGCGCGACGTGCACGCCGATCATCAGCAGGCAGTGGTCGCCGATCCGCGTCTCCATGCCCCCGCCCTCGGTGCCGGGGCTGATGGTGACGTGCTCGCGCACGGTGCAGTCGGCGCCGATGGTCAGCGTCGAGGGCTCGCCGTGATATTTCAGGTCCTGCGGCTCAAAGCCGATCGAGGCAAAGGGAAAAATGCGGGTCCGCGGACCAACCTCGGTCCGCCCGGCAATGGCGACGTGGGAAACCAGCTCGACCTGATCGGCGAGAACCACGTTGTCGCCCACGGTGCAGTAGGGCCCGATCCGGACACCCGCCCCCAGCACGGCGCGCGGACTGACGATCGCCGTGGGATGAATGAAGGGCTGCAGCACCCGAACGGGATCCGCCATTATTCAGCACCCACGATCATCGCACCGATTTCGGCTTCCGCCACCACCACACCGTCGACGATGGCCCGTGCCTCGTAGCGTCCGACGGTGCGCCGACGGTGAATCTTGCGGATGTGGTATTCGAGCCGGTCGCCGGGGTGCGCGGGCTTGCGGAACTTCGCCTTGTCGACGGTGATCAGCATTACGATCTTGCGTCCCTCCTTGAGCCCGTCATGGGCGATCACCGTCGCGCCTGCCGTCTGCGCCATGCCCTCGATGATCAGCACCCCCGGAAAAACGGGGTTCTCCGGAAAGTGTCCCTGGAAGATCGGCTCGTTGAACGAGACGTTCTTGATGCCCACGGCCGCTTCGTCGCCATCTATGTCGACAATTCTGTCGATCATGAGGAAAGGGTAGCGGTGCGGCAGGCATTTGAGGATCGCGTCGATCTCGAGCCTGCCGAGTTCCCGGCTGTCCCGCCCCGTGGCTGTGGAATCCATTATTTTCCGCCCCTTTCGGAAAGTCTGCGCACTGCGGCGATGCCCCGTCGCCAGTCCCTGACGTCCTCGGCCGGCGCGCCCGCAACGCGCGAGCCCGGCGGCACGTCCTTGCTCACGCCGGAGCGGGCATAGATCACCGAGCCGCGCCCGATGGTCAGGTGCCCCGCCGTTCCGGCACCGGCGCCGATCAGGACCTCATCCTCTATCGTCGTCGAGCCCGCAAGGCCCACCATGCCGGCAATCAGGCAGTTGCGCCCGATGCGGCAGTTGTGGCCGATCTGCACGAGGTTGTCGATCTTGCTGCCTTCGCCCACCACGGTGTCGCCGAGGGCGCCGCGGTCGATGGTCGAGTTGGCCCCGACCTCGACCCCATCTTGCAGGATGACCCGGCCGAGCTGGGGAATTTTCCGATTGCTGCGGGTGAAATCGACCCAGCCGAACCCTTCGGTGCCGATGCGCGCGCCCGGATGGAGCACGACGCGATTGCCGAGATAGGCACAATCGACCGTGCAGTTGGCGCCGATCACGCAGTCGCGGCCGATCGCGACACCCGCGCCGATCACGGTGTTGGGGCCGATGACCGTGCCCGAACCGATCTCGACGCCCGGGCCGATGACGACGTTGGCGCCGATTTCGACGGCGTCCTCGAGGACGGCCGGGCGGCTGTTGAGCAACGGCCCGGCGAGCACGCGGCGCGTGTTTCCCGGATAGAGCCGATGCAGCAGCTCGACGAACAGTTCCTGCGGGCGCGCGGCCACGAGGGCGAGGCTCGTCGCGGGCACCGATTCCTTGAGCGACGGGGAGACGACGACCGCCCCGGCCGAGGTCGTCAGCAGGTCCGGCAGGTAGTCCCGGTGCGCCGCGAGGGCGACGTGCCCCTCCCCTGCAAGCGCCAGCTCATGGGCGCCCACGACCATGAGCGAGCGGGCGCGAAGGTCGTCTACCTGCTCCGCCAGTTCCAGCGATTTGAGCAGCGCCATCAGCGGCTGCGGCGCGGCTGGGGCGTGAAAACGGGTGTCGACCATGGCCGGAGTCACTGCACAAAAACCCGCGCGGCGCAACCACGCGGGCGACTTTCGGGAAGGCTAGAGGCCGAGGGCTGCCTTTTCCGCCGCTTCCTTTGCGGCACGCTGCCGCTCGACCCAGGCGACCGACTGGATGGACACTTCGTAGAGCAGGTAGAGGGGCAGCGTCAGGCCCACCTGCGAAAAGGGATCGGGTGGGGCGAGCAGGGCCGAAATGATCAGGAAGACCACGACGGCGTATTTGCGGCCCTTCTTCAGGAAGGTGCTCCCGACGATGCCGATACGCGCGAGGAGCGTCAGGATCACCGGCAGCTGGAAGCACACACCGAACGCCAGGATCAGCGTCATGATGAAGCTCAGGTACTCGCTCACCCGCGTCTGCATGGTGATCGAGATGCCGTTGGGGTCGGTCTCCTGCATCGAGAGGAAGAAATGCAGGGCCATCGGCGCCACGATGAAATAGACGAGCGCTGCCCCCAGCAGGAAAAAGATCGGCGTTGCAACGAGATAAGGCACGAAGGCCTTGCGCTCGCGCTTATAGAGGCCGGGCGCGACGAACATGTAGATCTGGCTCGCGAT
Source organism: Devosiaceae bacterium (assembly GCA_035547975.1). Classification (GTDB taxonomy): domain Bacteria; phylum Pseudomonadota; class Alphaproteobacteria; order Rhizobiales; family Devosiaceae; genus DASZTU01. The sequence goes on from DASZTU010000456.1 coordinate 8,621, forward strand.
CATCGGGAAGGCGAGGAAGACGGCCGCGAACAGGGCAACGGAGAGCTCGGTAAAGAAATATTCCTGGGGCGCCGTGTAGATGAGGTGGACGTCCGAAACGCTCGGCACCGCGGCGCGGAACGGTCCCAGCAGGAAGTCGAAGATCTGCCTCGCAAAGATGAAGCAGACGACACAGAGGACGCCCACGGTCACCAGCGAATAGATCAGGCGCTGCCGGAGTTCGATGAGATGGTCGAGCAGCGGCATCTCGCTGCCGGCGAGCTCATCCTCCTCGTTCTCGGGAGGGGCGAGCTTGGGCGCGTCCGCCATGGATCAAACCTTTTTTGCGCGCGGGCGGCGAGCGGCCGATTTGGGGGAAGGCTTGGCGGCCGACACGGTCGCCGCGGGGGCGGACGCCGCCATCGTCTTGGCGGACGCTCCCGGTTCGACCGTGGCGCCGCTCTTTTGCGCCGGCGCCTTGCGCGCCGAAGAGGACCGCGTCTTCGCGGGGCGCGGGGTTGCGGACACGTCCGCAGCAGCGGCCTCGACGCTGGCCGGCGCCGGTGCGGCAGCGGCCTGTTTCGCCGTGCTTGACCTGGTGCGCGGCTTGCGCGCTGCGGGCGTGCTGGCGGGAGCTTCCGCCGCGGCCTTTGCCGGCCGCGACCGCTTCGGCTTGCCGCCCGCGGGCGGCAGGGTCTGCGGCTCGCCCGCTTGCGCCGGCGTTGCGGCGGTCTCAGCGGGGCCGGGCAACGGCTCGCTCGCGGCAATGGCTGTCGGGGAAGCCGCGGGTGCGGCGGTCGAGGGCTCGGGCGTCAGCCCCGAGGTCGCGGCGATCGTCTCATAAACGGTACCGCTCGTCGGGTCCGGCTTGACGGCGCCGCTCGGCTCGACGCCGGTCGTGGTGATCTTGTTGAACTCGCGAGCGATTTCCTCGCTCGTCTGCCGCAATGGTTCGGTGATCTGCCGCTTGAGGTCGGTGATCTGATCAAGCCCGGTGGTCTTGTTCAGCTCGCGCTGGAATTCGCTGCCCATGCGCCGGATGGTGCCGACCACGCGGCCAACCTTGCGCATGACAATGGGCAAATCCTTCGGCCCGATGACGACGAGCGCCACGACGCCGATGATGAGCATTTCCGTCCAGCCGGCGCCGAACATGAATCAGGCCCCCCGTCGAACCGATACGATCGGCTCAGGCGTCCTTGTGCGGCTCAGCCTGCTGCTGGGCGGGCGAAACGGTCGAAGCGGTGCTGTCGATGCGCTGCGTCGACGTGTCGTCAGCCATCCCCTTCTGGAAGGCTTTGATGCCCTGGGCAACCTCGCCCATCATGCCGGAAATCTTGCCACGGCCGAACAGCAGCACGACCACAACGGCGACAACGAGAATGCCCCAAATTCCTGGCGCGTGCATCGGTTTCTCCTAACTGCGAACTAACGCGTTGTTGCGAGAGAGATAAGGTCATTGCCGGGCAAACACAAGAAAGAGTTCCGGTCCGCCGCGCGCTCATCGGCCGCAGTTAACGGTCGTTTGCGGGCGAAATGCGGCGCAACGGCCAGTCCCCGTCGGCGTGCCGTGCGGGCGATCCTCAGGATTCCGGATCGGCGCCGTCGCCCGGGTCGTCCGGGTCGAGGGGGTCTTCGTCGTCGCGCAAGGGACCGTCGAAGGGCAACGGGATCTGGAGGTTCGGCGGCAACCGGCCGGAAAGGAGTCCCGCCCCCTTCAGCTCCTCGAGGCCAGGCAGGTCGGCGAGGCTTTCGAGCCCGAAATGATCGAGGAAGGCCTCGGTCGTGCCATAGGTTACCGGCCGGCCGGGGGTTCGCCGCCGGCCGCGCATCTTCACCCATCCGGCTTCCATGAGCAGGTCGAGCGTGCCCTTGCCGGTCGCGACCCCCCTCACCTCCTCGACTTCGGCCCGGGTGGCCGGCTGATGGTAGGCGATGATCGCGAGCGTCTCGAGGGCGGCGCGCGACAGCGTCCGGCTCTCGGCCTGCTCGCGGCGGAGCAGGAATCCGAGGTCCTCGGCGGTGCGGAAAGCCCATCTATCGCCGCGTCGCTCGAGGTTGACGCCGCGTGGCGCATAGCGCCGCTGCAGCTCGAGGAGCAACGCCTCGGTGTCGGCGCCTTCCCCCAGATAGGCCGCCAGCTCCCGCGGCGCGAGCGGCTCCGATGAGGCGAAAAGCAAGGCCTCGAGAATGCGCAGGTGGCGCTCCAGAATCTCCAGGTGCTCTTCCGCTGATGCGGGCGCCTCGAGCGAATCTTCCATCATGGGGTGTCGATCTTGTCGCCGCGGCGCCGCCGCATGAGCAGCGGTCCGAAGGCGAGCGTCTGGCGCAGCTCGAGCTCGCCCTGCCGGACCAGCTCGAGGCTCGAGGCGAAGCTCGACGCGAGGACCGTGGTCCGCTCCTCCGGGATCGCCAGGTACTCGGCCAGATAGGCATCGAGCGGCATCCAGTCGAAATTGTCGCCCACGAGCCGCTGGAGGATATCGCGGGCTTCCTGCAACGACCAGACGTTGCGCACGAACGGCGTGTAGTCGTTGCCGAAGCCGCGTTGCCGCTGCACGGCATAGGCCTTGAGCAGGTCGTAAAGGCTCGCGTCCCAGAGATTGCGCCGCTCGATGACGATCGGCTCGGGCATGCCGCGGGCATAGACCTGGAATCCGAGGCGGGGCCGGTTCATCAGCTGCTGGCTCGCGCGACGCATCGCCTCGAGCCGCTTGAGGCGGAACTGGAGCAGTGCCGCCATCATCTCGCCGCTGGGCTCCTCCTCCGAGGCGGCCTGCGGCACCATCATCCGGCTCTTGAGGTAGGCGAGCCAGGCGGCCATGACGAGGTAGTCGGCGGCGATTTCGATGCGCTTTTCGCGCACGCGTTCGATGAAGCCGAGGTATTGCTCGGCAAGGGCCA
>DASZTU010000457.1:0-19149 GCA_035547975.1 Devosiaceae bacterium
CGGCCGCTGCCGCGAGCACCATGGCAAGGAAGGGATTGGCGCCGAGATCGGCGAATTTGACGGTGAAATAGGCCCCGAGGCCGAAAAACAGCTGCTGGCCGACGCTCACGAGGCCGGCATAGCCGGCGAGCGCGTTCCACATGGCCGCAAGGATCAGGTAGACGAAGAGGATGGTGAGCCGGTCCATGGCGCCCGGCCCGAGCCAGATGGGCGCGACCGCGAGGCCGAGCGCGATCGCGCCCACCGCGACGACGGCGCCGCGGGAGGCGGCTGTCCAGCGCTCGACGCGGAAACTCGTCTGCGCGTTCATGCCCGCCTCCGGAGCAGGCCCGCGACACCGCCGGCGAGCCAGATGCGCACGAACAGCACCGCGAGGAACACGGCGTGCCCGGCGATCAGGAAGCCGAGCGGCGAAATGGTGGCCCCGATGGATTGCGCGAGCGCCAGAACGATGCCGCCGAGCAGCGTGCCCCAGACCGAGCCGGTGCCGCCGATGACCGCAGATTCAAAGGCAAAGAGCAGCTGGCTCGCGCCGGTATAGGCGTCGAACGTGCCCTTCATCCCGAGCGCCGCCCCGGCGAGACCCACCATGACGAGCGCAATGGCGGAAGCCACGGCCGTCGCCATCCGCGCGTTGATGCCGACGAGCCCGGCGGTGTCGGCGTCCTCGGCGGTCGCCCGGATCGCCCGGCCATAAGGGGTGAGGCTGAGGAAGCCCTGGAGGCCGACCAGCACCACCACCGCGAGGACGAAGATGCCGACGGCGAGCGTTCCCACATAGATGTTGCCGGGGAGCGCGATCGAGTCGTAGCTCAGCGAGCCGATATAGTTGCCGAGCGAGCGCGTGTTGGCGCCGAAGAACTCGAAGAGCGCGTTGTCGATGACGATCGAGAGCCCGAAGGTCGCAAGGATCGGCACCAGCGGGCCGGCGCGGAGCGCGCGATCGAGCACGAAACGCTGCAGCAGGAGCCCGAGTATGGCCATCAGCGGCAGCACGACGAGGAGCCCGAGGAAAGGCGAGATGCCGTAGTTCTGCGCGAGGACCAGCAGCGCGTAGGCGGCGAGGACCGCGAGGCTCCCGTGGGCGAGATTGATGATGCCCATCACCGAGAACATGAAGGAGAGGCCGGCCGCGATCAGCGCGTAGTAGCCGCCGAGAAGCACGCCCTGGAGCAGGGTGTTGATCATGCCGGCACCTTTTGGCGCCCGAGGCCGAAATAGGCGTCGGTGACCGCGCCCCGGTCGAGCGCGGCGGTCTCGCCTTCGAGCACCACCTTTCCTTCGCGCAGGCACACCACCCGGCTCGCGACGCGCATGGCACGGGCGAGGTCCTGCTCAACGAGAAGGATTGTCGTGCCCGACTGGATGAGCCTCGCGAGCGACTCGTAGAGGCGGTCGACGGCGAGCGGCGAAAGGCCGAGCGACACCTCATCGAGCAGCAGCAGGGCGGGGTTGCTCATCAGCGCGCGGCCGATGGCGGTTGCCTGCTGCTCGCCGCCCGAGAGGGTCCCGGCGCGCGCTTTGCGGCGCGCCTCGAGATGGGGAAAGGTCTCCATGATCCGCTCGACGGTCCAGTCACCGGAACGTCCGGCCATGCGGCCGAGCAGCAGGTTTTCCTCGACCGTCATCGCAGCGAAAAGCCGCCTTCCCTCGGGCACGAGCGCGATGCCGAGCGCCACGCGCCGATGGCTCGGCAGGGCGGTGATGTCGCGCCCATCGAATGAAATCCGGCCCGAGCTTGGGCGGTGGGCGCCGGCGATGGCCCTGAGCAGGGTGGTCTTGCCCGCCCCGTTCGCGCCGACCAGCGCCACGACCTCGCCGCTTTCGACCTTGAGCGACACGTCGCGCACCGCGTGCAACAGGCCGTGGTGAAGGTTGAGGTTCTCGACCTTAAGGGTGCTCATGCCGGCGCGCCCCCGAGATAGGCGGCAATGACTTCGGCATTGCCGAGCACGGCCTGCGGCTCGCCGTCGGCGATGATCCGGCCGGCATCCATGCAGATCAGCCGCTCGGCGACCTCGAGCAGCACGTGGACGATGTGCTCGATCCACACGATCGAGATCGCCCGGCGCCTGAGCTCCCGGATGGCCGCGACGAGTTCGGTCGCCTCGGCGTCCGTCAGGCCGCCGCCGATTTCGTCGAGCAGCAGCAGCGCGGGGCGCGTGGCGACCGCGCGGGCGAGTTCGAGCCGCTTGCGGTCGAGCAGGCCGAGTGTTTCCGCGGGGCGATTGCCGAGCCGCAGCATGCCGCACAGCGTGAGGGAGTCGACGGCGATGTCGTAGGCTTCCGCCTGCGCCACGGCTCCGGCCTGGCTCGCCGCCACGAAGACGTTCTCGAAAACGCTCATGCCCGCGAACGGGCGGGGTATCTGGTGCGTACGCGCGAGGCCCAGCCGACAGCGCGACGCGGCGGAGAGTCCCGTCACGTCCCCGCCCTTGAACCGGATGCTGCCGGCATTGGGGGCCTGCGCTCCCGAGAGCACGGAGAGGAGCGTGGTCTTGCCGGCCCCGTTGGGGCCGACAATGCCGAGCGTCTGCCCATGGGCGATGTCCAGCCGCACGTCGTCGAGGACCACCAGCGCGCCATATTGCTTGTGGAGCCCCTCGGCCACGAGGATCGGTTCATCGCCTGGCATGGCTGCCCCTCAGCGCTGCTCGCTCCCGTCAGGCGTTATAGGGCACGAGCTTGGCGGCGACCGGCACGTTCGGGTCGGGTGCGTTGTCGACGATCACCAGATCGAACGGGAATTTGCTGCCCGCCTGCGACTTGACCCATTGCGCCCCGATGATGGGGGCCTCCGAAACGTTCGGCACCGGGCCGGAGGTGAAATCCACCTTGCCGACCATGGTCACCGTGTTGAGGGTCGAGAGCGCCTTGGCGACCGCGGCCTTGTCGTTGGGGTTGCTTGACGCGGCGAGGGCCGCGAAGCCGCCATCGAGCAGGGCCATCGAGGCCCCGAGCTGCTGCTGGCGCTGCTTGCCGGCGGTCGTCTCGTAGCCGCTCGCGAGTTCCTCGCCGGAAACACCGGTGAGCGAGGACTTGTAGGGGAACGTCCAGTGCCAGTAGGCGGCGGTCGCGAGCTTGTCGCCGAGGTCGCCCACCGCCTCGATGTCGCTCGGGAAGAGGCCGGTCTTGGCGATCTGGGCGATCTTGATCTGGCGGGTCAGGCCCTGCTGCGCCGCCTGCCGCCAGAACGCCGCGAAATCGGGCGGAATCGGGAAGGTGTTGAACATCTCCACCCCCTCGTCCTTGAACTTCTGGATCTGCGCCGAATAGTCCGTCGTGCCGTCCTCGTAGGCGCCGGGATCGACGATCGTGTAGCCGCCCTTTTCGAGCAGCGGGGCGAGGTTGTCGCGGATGGCGTTGCCGTCGGCGTCGTTGGGGTACATCACCCCGATCTTCTTGTTGCTCGGGATCTGCTTCCACATGCTCAGATACGTCGTGGCGAAGATGCCGGTACCGAAGCTGAAGTGGTAGGTCCACTTGAAGGGCGACGGCTGGCCGGGCTTGGCGCCGCGCCCGAAATAGAAGGATTCCCAGGGAACGACCGTCGAGAGGCAGGGCACGCCCGCCGCCTCGCAGGCGTCCGCCACCGGGTTCACCACCTCCGGTGTCGAGGTGGTGAGCATCATGTCGATGCCCTGGTTGCTGATCAGGTCCTTGGCAAGCTGCCCGGCGCGGGCGGGATCGGACTGGGTGTCCTGGTCGATGATGGTGACGGCGTAGGTCTTGTCGCCGACCTTGAATCCGTTGGCGAGGGCCTTGCGCGCGACATCGAGGATATACCCGTCGCCCTCCCCGAACCCGCCGAGCGGGCCGGTGCGCGGGCTGATGAACCCGACCTTGAGGGTATCGGCGGCCTGGGCGGAGTTCGTGAAGCCGCCGAGCGCAATTGCGCCGGCCGCCGCGGCGGACGAAGCGATGAAGCCCCGGCGGTTGAGGCCGGTCTTTTGTTCAGTCATGTCGATCCTCCCTTGGCGGCCCTCCCGCCGCCTTGTTCCCTTGTGTCAGCATCTGGCGCCGATTTGGTTTGGTAAAATGATATGTTCTCGGCTAGCCATAACCTATAGGTTATCCGAATGACGGATTTGCCGGTCAAGTTTCGCCATCTCAGGACGCTTGTCGAGGTGGCGCGTCAACAGAGCGTCGGAAAGGCCGCCGATGTGCTCCATGTGAGCCAGCCGGCGGTGACCAAGACGCTGCGCGAACTCGAGGCGGCGCTCGGCGCGACGCTGGTCGAGCGTGAGGGGCGAGGCATCCGCATTACCCGCTTCGGCGAGGTTTTCCTGCAGCATGCCGGGGCGAGCCTCGCCGCGATCCAGCGCGGTATCGACAGCGTGGCGCGGGCGCGGGCGAACAGCGGGCCGCCGCTTCGCATCGGCGCGCTGCCGACCGTTTCGGCGCGCATAATGCCCGGCGCCCTCGAAAAATTCCTCGGCCTGCGTACCGGCAACCCGGTCAAGGTGGTATCGGGCGAGAACGTCGTGCTGCTCGAGCAATTGCGGCGGGGCCAGCTCGACCTCGTCGTCGGCCGGCTCGCCGCCCCCGAACTGATGACCGGGCTGAGCTTCGCCCATCTCTATGACGAGCCGGTGGTCTTTGCCGTGCGCCGGGGGCATCCCTTGCTTGCGAGCCGCGATTTCGACTTCGCGCGCATCCGGGATTTCACCGTCGTCATGCCGACCCAGGGATCGGTCATCCGTCCCTTCGTCGAGCGGTTCCTGATCGGCCACGGCATCGGTGACTTCCCCTCGGAAATCGAGACGGTTTCCGATTCCTTCGGCCGGGCGATGATCCGCACATCGGACGCCATCTGGGTCATTTCGGAGGGCGTGGTGGCGCCCGATATCGAATCCGGCGACATCACCGTGCTGCCGGTCGATACCGCCGAAACGCGCGGCGCGGTGGGCCTCACCATGCGCGCCGACGCCACGGACCCGCCCGGCGCCGCCCTCCTCGTCAACTGCCTCAAGGAAACGGTCGCCGAGCTGGGCCTCTGACGCGTCTCAGTCGCGCCGGTAGGCGCCGAGCCCGGGGCGATAGCTCTTCTCGTCCAGGAACTGCTTCAGCCCTTCGTCGCGGCCGCGGGAGCCATCGAGCAGCAGCATCTGCTCGAGCTTGGCGTAAATGTAGTCGTCCGAGGCGTCCCAGGGCATGTTGCGCACCCGCTTGAACGTGTCCTTGGCGGCCTTGAGCGTCACCGGGTTCTTCTCCAGCAGCACGCGGGCGATGGCATGCACGCGCGCCTCGAGCGCCGGGCCCGGCACCGCCTCGTTGACGAGCCCCATCTCGGCCGCCTTGCGCCCGTCGAAGGTCTCGCCGGTCATGATGTAGTAGAGGGCGTCGCGGTGGCGCATGACCTCGGCAACGGCGCGCGTGACGTTGCCGCCGGGCAGGATGCCCCAGTTGATCTCCGAGAGGCCGAAGCGCGCCTCCTCGGCGGCGACGGCGAGGTCGCACGCGACGAGTGGCGTGAACGCCCCGCCGAAGCACCAGCCGTTGACCATCGCGATGGTGGGCTTTTCGAAATACATGAGGCGCTGCCACCAGCCGCCGGACTGCCGGCGCGCCCGCAGCGTTGCGACCCGCGGCTGCCCGTCGTTGTCGCGGAAATATTCCTTGAGGTCCATGCCGGCGGACCAGGACTCGCCCGCCCCGGTCAGCACCACCACGCCGACATCGTCGCGCCCCTCGAGCTCGTCCAGCACCTCGAGCATGCGCACGTTGAGCGCGGGGTTCATGGCGTTGCGCTTTTCCGGCCGATTGAAGGTGACCGTCGCGATGCGCTCGGCGACGGTGAGGAGGACGACCTCGGCGCTCATGGGAACTCTCCGCTGTTGAGCCGCGCCCGGAGCGCGGGCTTCAGGATCTTGCCCGCGGCGCTGCGCGGAATGGCTTCGACGACGAGGATTCGGGACGGGCACTTGTACTTGGCGAGCCGCGCCGCGCAGTGGGCCGCGAGTGCCGCGGCATCGCAACCGGCTTCGTCCCTCGGGACCACGAAGGCGACGCCGGTTTCACCCCATTGCCCATCGGCAACGCCGACGACCGCGGCATCCGCGACCGACTGATGCGCCGCGAGCACCGCCTCGACCTCGGCCGGATAGACGTTCTCGCCCCCCGACACATACATGTCCTTGAGCCGGTCGACGATGCGATAGAAGCCGCCCTGTTCGCGCCGGGCGAGGTCGCCCGTGCGGAACCAGCCGTCGCTGAAGGCCGCGGCCGTTTCGGCAGGTCTGTTCCAGTAGCCGGGCGTGACCGAAGGCCCCGCGAGCCAGACCTCGCCGACTTCGCCATCCGGCACGTCGCGTCCGTCGCGGACGAGCCGGACCGAAATGTGCGGGGCCGGCAGCCCGACCGCGCCGGCGCTCAGCCGCACCGCGTCCCGGTCGATCGGCACATGGATCGCGGTGCCCGCTTCGCTCATGCCGTAGCCGTTGACGAGCGGCACCCCCATGGCGAGGAAGCGCTCGATGAGCGCCGGCGCGAGTGGCGCGCCGCCGAGGAAGATCGCCCGCAGCCCCGCGAGCGCGGCGGGCGCAAAGGAGGGCTCCCGCGCGAGTGCCTCGGCCATCACCGGCACCGCAAAATAGTGTGTGATGCCGAGCGCCGGGTCGGCCAGAGCCGCGAGCGTCCGCGCCGGCAGGAAGCGATCGCTGAGGACGAGCGTCCCGCCCGCCATGAGAGTCGACCGGGCCACCGCGATGAGCCCGATGGTGTGGAACATCGGCAGGTCGGAGAGAAGCACGGATTGCGGCCCGATCTCGCCCACCGCGATGAAATTGAGAGCGGCGGCAAAGGCGTTGCGCGCGGTGACGATGACGCCCTTGGCGACGCCGGTGGTCCCCGAGGTGTAGAGCAGGATGATCGGCCGGTCGGGTCCCTCGGGCACCGGCGGGGGAGGGGCGGCGGGGGCCTCGGCGTCCGGCCGGTATTCCGCCGTGAGGTGCCGGAACTCGCTTGCCGCCTCGACGAGTCGCGGCCGGCAGTCCCGCAGCAATGCGCCAACCTCCGGTGCCGTCAGCCGCCAGTTGAGCGGCACGAAGATCGCCCCGCACCGCTCCGCCGCCAGCGCCGCAACGAGGAAGTCGATGCCGTTGCGCCCGAGATAGGCGTACCGCTCGCCGGCCGGGGCCCCCTCCATCGCCGCCGCAATCGCCGCCGCCTTTTCGGCGACTTGCGCATCGAGCCCCGCATAGCTCAGCCGCTGCCCGCTCGCGAGATCGACGACGGCGGTCCGGTGCGGCCGGGCGGCCGCCGGATGGGCGAGGGGATCGGTGCTGAACTCCGCTGCAGGCAACCGCTCCTCCGCGATTGTCGCGCCAAAAATTGTATGTAACACATACAAACTGCCCGCGGGGAACACAAGCATGGCGGAGCGTCGCCACCGAACCGGGAAGACCGCCCTGTCGCTCGGCCGCCTCGACCGGTTGCTGGGCTTTCACCTGCGCATGGCGAGTGCGGCCCTGGCGCGCGACTTCGCGGTGGCCGTGGAGGGACTCGATCTCACGCAGAAGCAGTTCGCCGTGCTGGAGCTGATCGCGGCCAACCCGCATGTCTCGCAGACCGAGATCGGGGGCGCACTCGGCACCGACCGCGCCACGATGATGGCGGTGGTCGACCGGCTGGAAACACGCGGCCTCCTCAAGCGCGGCCCCGCCGTGAACGACCGCCGGCGCCAGGCGCTGGCGCTCACCGAGGCGGGGCACGACCTGCTGCGCGAGGCCGCCGCGCGGGTCGCGGCGCACGAAGCGGGGTTTCGCGCCCGGCTGGATGAAACGGGCGCCGAACGTCTCATCGCGCTGCTGCGCCAGATCCACGCAACGGCCTAATTACCGGACGGGGCTTCTCCCGGCGCGCCGGGCGGGGCAAGGTGCCGGCCTCCACACTAGCTGAGCCGCCATGATCGATTCTGCCTCCGCCGTGCCCTATTGCGGGCCCGAAGCCTCGCCCCGCCTGCGTACCCTCGTCGCCATCGCCCTGGCCGGTGGCGCGCTGGCGCGCGAAAAACTCCGCCGCTACGGCATCGACGACATGGTGGTGAAGCGGCCGCGCGACTATCAGACGGAGGCCGACCGTGCCGTCGAAGAACTGATCGTCGGTGAGGTAGCGAAGGCCTTCCCCGGTTACGCCATCGAAGGCGAGGAGAACATCGCCAACCGGGCCGTGCCCGGCGCCCCGCGGCTCCACATCGACCCGATCGACGGCACGACCAATTTCGCCTGGGGTATTCCGCACTTTTCCGTCGTGCTGACGCTCGAGGAAGCGGGCGAGATCACCGCCGGTGTCACCTACGACCCGATGCTCGACGAGGTATGTTCCGCCGAGCGGGGGGGCGGCGCCTTCCTCAACGGCCAGCGCCTCCTCATGGCGCCGGTGACGGCGCCCGAGCTCGCGGTGGTCGGGGCGAGCCTGCCGGTGCCGGGCCAGGTCAAGACCGTTCCGGTCGAGAACTATCACCGCGCCCTGCGCCGCCTGATGGATACGACCTCCGGGGTTCGCCGCTTCGGTTCCGCCGCGCTCTCGCTGGCCTATGTCGCCGCCGGGCGCCTCAACGGCTTTTTCGAGGATGGCCTCTCGCTGCACGATTACGGCGCCTCGGTGCTGGTGATCCGCGAGGCGGGCGGCATCGTCACCGATTTCGCCGGCGGGCCGATCCAGAACCCCGGCGCCATTCTGGGCGCCGCCCCCGGACTGCACCAGTGGCTGCTCGAGGGGTTCCGCTGACCGCCCCTCAGGCCCGGAGCAGCAGCGCCTCGAGCGCCTCCGGGTCATCGGTCGTGATCTGGTCGACGTTGAGTGCCAGCAGCCGTTCGGCCCGCGCCGCGTTCTCCGGCGTCGCGGCATCGAGCGTCCACGCATCGACCGTCTTGCCGGCGGCGTGGAAGGCCCCGATGAGGTCGAAACCCTGGTCGGCCGCGTAGAGCACCAGCTGATAGGCGAGATAGATCATCCGGGCTTCCGGCGCCGCGGCGAGCGCGTCGGCGACGAAGCGGTCGAATGCCCGCGTCACGACCAGCCGCGCCACGACCGGCGCCGCGCAGGGGTCATAGCCGATCGCGAGCCCCGGCGTTGCCGCGGCGAGCATGCCGACATTATCGGCACTGCCGCCGGAGAGGATCAGATGCTGCCGGACCGGCGTCGCGGCGTCGGCAAAGGCCGCAACCTCGCGCGCGCCGATCGCGCCTCGCCCCTCCTCCTTGAGGTCGAGCTGCAACAGTGCTTCGGGCGCGATACCCTCGCCCGCGGCCAGCAGCGCGCAGAGGTCCTCGAACAGCATCAGCTGATGCGTCGTCGGCCGCCCCTGGCCGTCGCGCAGGAACAGCCGGCGGAGCGCTGCGGCCGGCGCATCCTTCACCAGCCCTTCGCCCGTCGTGTCGTGCGCCAGCGAAAAATCGTGCAGCACGGCAAAGCCGCCATCGGCATGTTTGACGAGGTCGACCTCGACGCTGGCGCCGAGGCGCATGCCCTCGAGAATGCGCTCGCCGGTGAAGGGTAGGTCGGCGAGGCGTTTCCGCCCGCGGTGCCATTTGAGCAGCGTGCGATGCCCGTTGCGCGTGATCGCGACTCCGTCCGGCATGTGGCGCCTCGTCAGCTCGAAAGGGTGGCGCGGTGGGCGACGAGCCCGTTGCGGTAGACGGCGATTTCGCGCGGCATGAGCCTCAGCCGGTCGCCCGCGGTCCAGCCTGCATTGGGCTGGGTCATCGCCTTGAGGCGCGTGCCGTCCGCAAGCTCGATGTCGACCATGAGGTGCGTGCCGTAGTCGACGACGCGGTGCGCCGTCGCTCCCTCCGGGCCCTCGCTGCGGGCGAGCGACAGGAACTCCGGCCTCACCGCCAGCATCGCGGGACCGTCCGCGATCGGCACCTCGACATCCATGCCGCCCGCCTTCATGCGGCCGGCCGCGACCTCTCCCTCGATGAGGTTCATCGTGCCGATGAAGCCGGCGACGAAGGGCGTCCGCGGCTGCCGGTAGACCATGTCGGGGCGGTCCACCTGCTCGACCCGCCCGTCGCGCATCACCACGATCCGGTCGGAGATCGACAGCGCCTCGTCCTGCCCGTGCGTCACGAAGAGGGTAGTGATCCCCACCCGCTGCTGGATGTCGCGCACCTCTTCGCGCAGGCGTTCGCGCAGGTGCTGGTCGAGCGAAGCGAACGGTTCGTCGAGGAGGAGGATCTTGGGCCGGAGCACCAGCGAACGGGCGAGCGCCACGCGCTGCTGCTGGCCGCCGGAGAGCTGGTGCGGCCGCCGCGCGCCAAAGCCGCTCAGCCCCACGAGCGAGAGCACCTCATTGACCTTCTCCTCGATCTCGGCGCGGGGGAGGCGCCTGAGCTTCAGCCCGAAGGCGATGTTGCCGAAGACGTTCATGTGACTCCAGAGCGCATGGCTCTGGAACACCATGCCCGTCGGGCGGCGCTCCGGCGGCAGGTGCATCACCTCCTCGCCATCGATCGAGATCGAGCCTTCCGTGGGTCTTTCGAAGCCACCGATCATCCTGAGGAGCGTCGACTTGCCCGAGCCGGAAGGGCCGAGCAGGCACACGAGTTCCCCGTCGCCCACCGAGAGCGTGATGTCATCGACCGCCCGGGTGGTCGCAAACACTTTTGAGACGCCGCTGATCTGAAGCTTGGCCAACGAATACTCCGGTCAGGCCCCGAAACCGCGCGCGAAGGCGCCCGAGCCGATGACCCGGCGGGCAAACAACAGCGCGACCAGGGAAGGAATCCACAGGATCATGGAGAGCACGGCGCCGTACTGGATCACCGGCTGGTTGTTGATGAAGGAGATCATCAGCACCGGGGTCGTGGAAATTGCCGGTGCGCCGATCAGCCACGCGCCTTCGGTCTCGTAGAAGGTGGAAACGAAGCTCAACAGGACCGCCGCGGCGATCGTCGGCCCGGCCTGCGGCAGGGTGATCGACCAGAAGACGCGCAACGGCCGCGCCCCCACGTCGCGCGCCGCCTCTTCCATGCGCCGGTCGACCGCCTGGAAGGCGGAGACCGGAATCCAGATCATGAACAGCAGCGTCCCGACGAGCTGGATCAGCACCACGCCCCAGAACGTGCCGATGAGATGAAGCTGGAGGAAGATCGCGGCGATCGCAACGAGGAGACCGAATTTCGGAAAGGCATGCGCCGCAAGGAACGAGAAGAAGAGGACGTTGCGGAAGGGAAAGTCGAGCCGCGCGAAGGCATAGGCGGCGGGGAGGCAGATCACGGCGGAAAGCAACGTCACCGTCACCGAGAGCCGGATCGAAATCCAGAGCGCGTTCCAGACGTCCGCCCGCGCCAGCGTGTCGTGCCAGTAGCGCAGGCCGAACTGCTGCGGAATGACGCTCGGAAAGCGCCAGACATTGGCAAACGCCCAGGTGCACACGACGAGCAGCGGGAAGATGATGACGATCGTCAGCACCGTCGCAAAGGCAATGCCCGCGACATCGGCCCGGGGGCGAGCAGAAACCGCGTCGGCCATGCTCAGCGGCCCGGCCGGTTGCGCGCCACCGAGGCGACGTAGAAGAGGCCGAACACGAGGCAGAAGGCGAACGCGACGACCGCCTGCGTGATGGCATTCAGCGGATCGTTGAGGTCGCGGAAGGTGCGCTGCATGAACGGCCCCATCATCTCGGGCGCCGCGGGGCCGAGGACATAGGGCAGGGTGAACGAGGAGAAGATGTTGAGCACCGTGAAGGAGAGCGCGACGAGGAGGGTGTTGGTCATCTTGGGCAGGATGATCGACCAGAGCACCTGGAGCCGCCCGGCCCCCACGTCGCGCGCGGCTTCGACCGAGGCGTTGGAGACGGAGCCGAGGCCGGCGGCGAGGATCAGCACGGTGAGCGGGATGTTGTCCCAGACGAGCCCGATCACCGGCCCCCAGGGCGTGAGGTAGGGCGTGCGGATTTTGGGCAGGTGCACCGCGTTGAGCAGGATGTCGACCATGCCGTTGGGCCCGAGCACCCGGATGAAGGCGTAGCTCAGGATGATCGAAGGCACGAACATCGGAAAGATCGCGAGCCCCTGCACATAGCCGGCGAGGCGCCCCCCGCTGAAGCGCAGGTAAAGGGCGATCGGCAGGCAAAGGAGCAGCAGGATCACCGCGACGACCGCCGTGGTCCAGAGCGTGAGGCCGAGATTGTTGAGGCTGTAGGAGTCCGAAAAGAAGAACTGGTAGGTCTTGAAGGTGAGGCCACCCGCCTCCGGTATCCAGATCGTGCTCACGATGGCCGAAACGATCGGCCAGATCACGAGCCACACGACCAGCAGCACCGGCAGGGCAACGAGCAGGAGGCCCTGGGCCCCCTGGCTCTTTGGTTTCAGGGCAGGCGCCGAAGGCGCCGCGGCGGCGACCGTCACTTGGCGTTGCGGTCGATATTCGTACCGACGTTGCGGTACCAGCCGTCGTTGATGGCCTTTTCCCAGTCGCCCGACGGGAAGACCGGAATCGAGGTCGGCACGATGTCCTTGAACTTCTCGCGCAGGTCGGCGGAGACATAGTCCCACGAAACACCGGGGAAGCCGCCGAGCTCGGTGAGCACCGCCGACTGGATTTCCTCCGTCAGCAGGAAGTCCATGAGCTTGAGCGCCGCGTCCTTGTTGGCCCCATTGGTCGGCACGGTGCTGTTGGTGAAGCCGCCCGGGAAGCCGAGGTCCGAGAGCTGGACGAGGCCGGTCGTGTCCGGCAGGACGCCCTGCTTGATCGCCGACAGCGACTGGTCGGACCAGGCCGGAATCATCGTCACCGCGCTCTGGCTGAGAAGCTGCACCGATTGCGTGTTGCCCGAGGTGTAGGCGCCTTTGTCCATCATGTAGGGCGCGAGTTCGTTGAGCAGCGCCCAGGCCTTGCCGAGCATCTCGTCGCCCTTGGCGGGCGTGTAGTTGTCCACCGTGAAGACGCTCGGATCCTTGCCGTTCACCTCGTAGATGGCGCGGCGGACGAAATTGCCGCCCGAGCCGCCCTTGTCGGGGCGGTTGTAGATGAACTGGCCGGGATTGGCCTTGATCCAGGCCACGAGGTCCGCCCAGGTCTTGGGCGCCTTGTCCTTCGGCAGCTTGGTCGAATCATAGGCCAGCAGCACCTGCGAGCCGCGGTACTGGATGTTGGTCGGGATGTCCTTGGCGAGGGGATTGATCTTCGAGTAGTTCGAGAGCCCCGCCTTGGAAAAGTCGACCCACAGCCCCGCCTCGAGGCCGCCCTTGGGTAGCCGGGAATCGAAACCCTCGAAAAAGTCGACCTGCGGGTCGGTCTTGGTCTGCAGCGCCGCGAGCGCGCGGCTCGCGATCGCGAGCAGCCCCGCATTGTCGCCGCCATCGACCAGGTTGATCGTGAGCCCCGGATTGGCCGCTTCGAATTTCGGCTTCACCACATTGGTCCAGAAATCGATGACGTTCTGGTCCGAGCT
Organism: Devosiaceae bacterium; assembly: GCA_035547975.1. Taxonomy (GTDB): domain Bacteria; phylum Pseudomonadota; class Alphaproteobacteria; order Rhizobiales; family Devosiaceae; genus DASZTU01. The sequence continues at coordinate 13,403 of DASZTU010000457.1, forward strand.
CGTGATCCAGTCGATCCGGTTCGGATCGGCAAAGGCGGCCCGCGGCAGCAGCGTGGCGGCCGCGGCCATCGCCGAGGCGGACAGCATGAGTTCGCGACGGTTCATTGATCTCCCTCCTGAAGTGGCGTGCCCGGTTGGCGGGTCATGTCGCTCGCCCCGCCTCCACTACGGCAGCGGCAAGTTCCTCGTTCGAGGTAACGCCGGCATGGCATTCGGATGAACGTCACGTGACGGCCTTACTCCTGACATGCCAGGGACCTTAGGCTGCGTGCATGACCCGGGCAAGGAAAAATTCCATTTTGGCCGGCGCTAGAACGTTTGTTCCATTGTGGCCCGCCTCAAGGGGATCGCGGCACCGGAACGCCCCGTGACCGGGCCCGGAATTTTGGACTTCGGTTCCGCCGCGCCGGCCGCCTGGGCGGGGCGCCAAAGCGCCGCGGCCACACACTTTTATCCTTGTCGTATCGGCAACTGGTGCCCATTATGACACTTTTATGACGACTCGCCCGGCCGACCCGGGCGGAGGAGACCTCCCGCATGGGCTTCACGCTTGCCCTGTTTTCGCTCGCCGGCGCTGTCGCTTTGCTCCTTTGGGGCACGCACATGGTGCAGACCGGCGTGCAGCGGGCCTTCGGGTCGCGGCTGCGCAACTGGCTGGGCAAGACGCTGCGCAACCGCCTCGCGGCCTTTCTCGCCGGTATCGGGGTCACGGCGCTGCTGCAATCGAGCACCGCGACGGGGCTCATGGCGACCGGCTTTGCCGCCAATGGTTTCGTCGAGCTCGTGCCGGCCCTGGCGATCATGCTCGGGGCCAATGTCGGGACGGCGCTCATCGCCGGGGCTCTCTCCTTCGACGCCTATCTTGCCGGTCCCGTGCTGATCCTCGTCGGCTTCGTCATGTTCCGCCGCAACCCCACCCCGATGGTGCACGATCTCGGCCGCGTCCTGATCGGGCTGGGGCTGATGCTGACAGCCCTGCACCAGATGCTCGAGGTTTTGGCGCCGGCGGAGGGCTCGACCCAGCTGCGCCTGATGCTGGCCGTCGTCGCGAGCCTTCCGCCCCTCGCGGTGCTCCTCGGCGGCGCCGCCGCATGGATCGCCCATTCCAGCGTCGCCGTGGTGCTGCTGATCATTTCGCTCGCGGCGCGCGACCTGCTGCCGCTCGACACGGCCTTTTACATGGTGCTCGGCGCCAACATCGGCACCTCGATCAACCCGCTGCTCGAAGGCCAGACCGGCACCGACCCGGCGGCTCGCCGCCTGCCGATGGGGAACCTCCTCAATCGCATCGTCGGTGGCGTTCTGGCGCTGGCGACCGTTCCCCCTTTGGCGGATGCGGCCCAGCGCTTCGGCATGGCGCCGGGGCAGGCCGTGGCGCTCTTCCACGTGCTCTTCAACCTCGTGCTGGCGCTGCTCCTCTTGCCGCTGCTCGATCCGGCGAGCCAGCTGCTGCGGCGCCTTTTGCCCAACCAGGCGGAGGCGGCCGATCCGCGCCAGCCCGTCTACCTCGATTCGAGCGCCCGCGAGACGCCGATCGTCGCGCTTGGCGCCGCGGCCCGAGAGGCCCTGCGGCTCGCCGACACGCTCGAGCATATGCTGGGAGATGCGCGCGACGCGCTCGCCAGTGGCAACCGCCGGCTGATTTCCGAGATTCGCAGCCGCGACGACGTCCTCGACAGCCTCAACACGGCGATCAAAAGCTATCTCACCAGCCTCGATCCGGACGACCTGAGCGGCGACGATCGGCGGCGACTGGATGAAATCCTCGCCTTTTCGATGAACATGGAGCAGGCCGGCGACGTCATCGACCGGAACCTTCTGCCGCATGCCAGCAAGCGCGCCAAGCGCGGCGTCGCGATTTCCGCGCCGGGGGAGAAGGTGCTGAGCGACATGATGGATCGGCTGATCGGCAATCTGCGCACCGCCGCCTCGCTGCTGATGACGGCCGATGAGCGGGTCGCCCGCCTGCTCGCGGAGGAGAAGATCGCCTTCCGCAAGGCCGAGCACGAAGCGACGGCCGAGCACTTTCAGCGCCTGCGCGCCGGCCGGCTGGATGTGGCCCAGAGCAGCGCGCTGCAGCTCGACCTGCTGCGCGACATGAAGATGATCAATTCCTATATCGTCGCGGCGGCCGCCTACCCGGTGCTCGATCGCAATGGCGGCCTCTTGCCGAGCCGGCTGGCCGGCGCGGCGGAGTGACGGCGCGGCCTCAGAAGAGCGGTATGCCCGGTGTGCGCGTGCGCACCCGGTAGAGCGAGCCCGAAGCGGTGAGGAAGAGGCTCTTCATGTCCTCGTCGCCCCAGGTGAAGTTTGCCACGACCTCGGGCACGCGGATCACCCCGAGCGACTGCGCCTCGGGGGAAAAGACGTGGAGGCCTCCCGGGCCGCAGCAATAGAGATTGCCGCGGCTGTCGATCTTCATGCCGTCGGGTCCGCCCGCGCCTTCGCCCTTGACCTCGGCCCAGACGCTGCCGCCCGTGAGCTCTCCATCCGCGCCGACATCGAACACCCGGATGTGGCCGCGCTCGGTGTCGTTGACGAAGAGGCGCTTCTCATCGAGCGAGAAGCAGAGCCCGTTCGGCTGGGAAAAATCGTCAGCCAGGAGAGTCAGGTTCGCGCCGTCCGGATCGACCCGGTAGACGCCCTGGAAATCGAGCTGCTGCGGCCGCTCGACGCCATAATAGGGCATGCGGCCATAGGTGGGGTCGGTGAAGTAGATGCGCCCGTCCGATTTGACCACGATGTCGTTGGGGCTGTTGAGCTCGCGCCCCTCATAGTGGGTGGCGAGCACCGTGATGGAGCCGTCCGGCTCGGTGCGCGTGACGCGGCTCGTCGCGTGTTCGCAGCTCAGCATCCGCCCGCCGCGGTCATACGTGTTGCCGTTGGCCCTGTTGCAGGGCCTGCGGAAGGTCGTGATGCCGGAGGCCTCTGTCCAGCGCCGCATGTGGTCGCCCGGCATGTCCGAGAACGTCAGGTGCTTCTCGCGCGGATGCCAGATCGGCCCTTCCGTGAAGTCGAAGCCCGTCGCCAGCCGCTCGAGGGCGACATCGGCGCCCACGACCTCCGCGAACCGCGGATCGCGAATTTCGACGGTCATTTGCCGGCAGCCTTTCGCCGCGCCGCGACGCTCGATTGACCGACATACCAGTCCTTTGCGTCAACCTCCTCGAACACCACCCAGATGTCGTCATTGGCGATTCCGGTGGTCTTGTTGATCGTCTCGACGACGCCCCGGCTGATCTTTTCCTTCTTCCCCGCGGGATCGTCGGCGATCACCTCCTTGACGATGCGGATATTGACGAACGGCATGTGCTTCTCCTCTCCCCGGCGCTCAGCGCGCCGCCTTCTGTCCTCCGGCGGCCGTGATCACGCCCACGATGATGAGCCCGGTCAGGACGAGGCGCAGCCCCGCCGACACGCCGAAGGTATTGAGCATGGTGAGCAGCAGCACGAGGAACAGCGCCGCGCCCCAGATGCCGGGCACATTGGCCTTGCCGCCCGCAACCGACGTGCCGCCGATCACCACGACGGCGATCGAGCTCAGCAGGTATTCGTTGCCGATATCGACGCTGGCGCCGCGGAAATAGCCCGCAAGCAGGGCGCCGTCGATGCCGCCCAGGGCCCCCGACAGCACGTAGGTCGCGAGCCGGATCCGCTCGACGGGAATGCCGGCCAGCCATGCGGCGCGGATGTTCTGCCCGATGGCGAGCACCGAGCGCCCGTAGGCGAGTCGCTGCAGCGCGATCGCCGCGGCAATCGCGAACAGCACGACGACCACCGCGAGGATCGGCACGCCCAGAATCTGGATGTTGGTGAAATCGGCAAAGGCCGGCGGCGGCTTGATCTGGAGGCCCCGCCCATAGCTGATGTCGATCGAGAGGATGATGAAGCTCGAGGAGAGGGTCGCGATGATGGGGGGAATGCGCAGCAGCCGGATGAGCGCGTAATTGGCGAGGCCGATCGCCGCCCCGCTCGCCAGCGCCGCAGCGAGGCCGACGAGGATGAGCCGGTCGTCGCCCCCCATCGTCTTCATGGCGACGGCGCTCGCGAGGCCGATATTGGCCGGCAGCGACAGGTCGACATTGCCCGGGCCGAGCGTGATGACGAACATCTGTCCGATGCCCACGATCACCATGAACACGGCAAGCGACAGGGCGGCCGTGACCATCCCGCCCGCGCCATAGCCGCGCGTGAAGGCGATGGCGGCGAGCCAGACCACCAGCGCGCCGACGAAACTCCAGATCCAGGGTTTGGCGAAGAGCTTGGCGACCATCAGGCACCCCTCCTGCCGAGCAGCGCGCGCGCCGCCAGCACCACGATGAGGATCACGCCATTGGCCGCAACCTGCCAGTCGGGCGGAATGTGCATGAAGGTGAGGAGCGGGGAGGCCGCGAGCGCCAGGGTCAGCGCGCCGATCACCGCCCCGATCGGGGAGACGCGGCCGCCGACGAACTCGCCGCCGCCGAGGATCACCCCGGCGATAGAGAGCAGCGTGTAGCCGTTGCCGATATTGGCATCGGCCGACGTGGTGTTGCCGATGAGGGCGAGACCGGAAAGCACGCCGAAGACCCCGGCGAGCGCAAACATGGTGACCTTGGTCCTGAGCAGCGACCAGCCCGCCCGCCCGATCGCCTGCGCGTTGCCGCCCGTCCCACGCAGCACGGCGCCATAGGAGCTCTTCATCAGCCCGAAATGCACGACGAGCGCGATCACCACCGCCGCAACGATCGGAAACGGGATGAACGGGGGCTTGTAGCCCATGATCGCGAGGAGCCAGTCCGGCGCCTTGCCGCCCGGCTTGGGCAGCAGCAGGATGGCGAGGCCCTGCCAGACGAAGCTCATCCCGAGCGTCACGACGATCGAGGGCAGGTTGCGCAGGTGGATGAGCGCCCCGAGGGCCGCATAGACCGCGATCGAGCCGAGGAGCACGGCAATGCCGAGGAGCGGCGCATCGCGGAGCCATGTGGCGGTGACGCAGCCGACGAAGCCGACGAAGGTGCCGATCGACAGGTCGAGCTCGTTGATGGTGATGACGAACATCTGCCCGAGCGTCGCCAGCGCAATGGGGATCGCCAGGTTCAGCATCAGGCTGAAGCCGAAATAGCTGATCGCCCGGGGGTTGAGATAGGCGATGGCGATGAGGATCAGGACCAGCGACAGCGCCGGGAGAAGCTGCCGCAGCAGCCGCGCGTAGTTCACCGACCGGCGGTCCTTGCGCAGCGTCGCGTCGATGGCGGAAGAGGTCGTCACGAGGCGGACTCCGCGAAGGAAGACTGGATCACGCGCTCTTCTGTCAACTCGTGCCGGGCGAGCTCGGCGACGATCCGGCCGTTGCGGAAGACGTAGACGCGGTCGCAGTTGTCGAGCTCGTCGGTCTCTGTGGTGTACCAGAGGAAGGTGCGGCCATGCCGGGCCTCCTCGCGGATGAGGTCGTAGACCTCGAGCTTGGTGCCGATGTCGACGCCGCGCATCGGATCGTCCATCAGGATGATGCGGGCGTCGGACCCGAGCGCGCGCGCGAACAGCGCCTTCTGCTGGTTGCCGCCCGACAGCGAGAGGATGTTGTTGTCGAGGTCGGGCGTGCGGATGCCGATGCGTTCCTGCCAGCGCTCGGCGAGCTCCCGCTCGCGCTCCTGCGAGATGAAAATCCCGCGCTGCAGCGCCTTGAGCGAGCGGATGCCGATATTCTCGGCGATCGACCAGAGCGGAAAGATGCCGTCGGTTTGCCGGTCGCCCGCGACGAGCGC
>DASZTU010000458.1:0-1545 GCA_035547975.1 Devosiaceae bacterium
CGTGGGGCGCGATTCCCAGGGAATCGCGCCCCTCTTCGCTTGCGACGTAAATCTATGGGTTCAGGCCTTGGGCATGTCCGGGCAGACGGACGGCACCGGCGCCGCGGTATAATGCTCGACGACCGGACCGCCCTTGAGGTCGAGCTCGAGGGTCAGGTGATCGGCGGTGAGCCCGGCGATGCGGGCGCCGATCTCGACCCCGTCTTCTGTCCATGAAAGACGTTGGTCCGCACCCATCTTCCAGGCGGAGAGACGGTGGGTTTCCCAGCAGCTGTCCTGGACGAGCGTGCCGTCCGAGAGGAAGATCCGGATGACCCCGGGCATGTCGCCCTGATCTGTCCGCTGCCAGACCCGGTTGGTGAAGCCATCGGGCCGGGCGACCTGGTCCTTCGACAGTTCGGCCGTTGCACTCTCGACGGCGTCATCGGCACGGGCCGGGAGAGTGGCCCCCGAGAGGCCGACGCCCCAGATGGCGAGCAGGGCGAAAAGGGCGGTTCTCGAGGTCATCCTGTGCTCCCGGTTATTCTCGGCAGGTGGGCGCGGCTGCACCCGCCCGCAAGGGGGACAGCGGGATTGCGACCAATTTTAGCGATGGCTGAAACAAAGCGGCAACGCTGGCCGAGCATTGCGGCCCACATGGCTAACGGCCGGTTAAGGGCAGCTCAGCCGGCCGCCGGGATACCGAAGGCGCGCCGCGGCCGGTCGGAAGCGGGTCGCTGCAGGCGGCCCTCCATCCAGCGGACGGCGTAGTAGATGGCGGCCGCCAGGCCCAGTGCGACATAGCCGTCGATACCGTAGTGCCAGCCGAGATAGACCGAGCTCAGCATGATGAGGACGACATAGGCCCAGGCCGCGATTGCCAGCCGGCGGCTGTACTCGGTGACGAAGAAGGCGTTCATCGCAATGAGCGCCACATGCACGCTCGGGAAGGCCGAAATGCCCGAGCCGAAGCCGGAGGTCCCGCTCGTGTGGAGGGCCCAGAGGTACCGCTGCTCGTCGGCGGCCGAGGAGAACCAGCCCGCCGTGCTGTTCACGAATTCCCTCAGCTTCTCGAAGCGGGCGGGGTCGCCCGTCACCTCGCCGTAAAAGGCGGGACCCGCGGTCGGAAGCATTGCCGCGGCAATATTGCCCACCACCACCCAGACGAGGAAGAAGGTTGCGAGATAGCGGCCCCGCATGCCCTCGGCCCGGGGCGAAATGGCGACCCAGTAGAGAATGCCGAAACAGATGACGAACCAGACGACGTCGTAGTTGAACTCGACGGCCCGCAGGATCGGCTCGATACGGAGCGGCGCCAGGTACCATGAGATCCCGTGCCCGAGATGGAGGCTGCGGTCGAGGTCGGCGAGTGCCTTGTCGTAGGGAAAGCCGTGGTCGGAGATGGTGGTCTTGATCGAGGCGAACATCGCCTCGAAGGGGAGAAGCACCAGCATCATCAACAGCGTGCCGGCGAGGAAACGGGCGACGCGCCGGGGCCCGAACATGAAGCGGTAGGCAAGGCCGCGCCGCTGGTCGAGATGGTGCGTGATGCGTGCGATGCCGGTG
>DASZTU010000459.1:0-3758 GCA_035547975.1 Devosiaceae bacterium
GGCCCGGCCGGGCAGCCCGAGCGCCACGTTGCGCGCGGCCGTCAGATGCTCGAACAGCGTTTCGGACTGGAACAGGATCGAGACCGGCCGTTGTTCGGGACGGAGCGGCGTGACATCGCGCCCGTCGACGATGATGCGGCCCGCGCTGGGCGCAAGAAATCCCGCGACGAGATCGAGCAAGGTGGACTTGCCGGCGCCGCTCCGGCCGCGCACCGCGGTCACTTCGCCGGCGGCCGCCGTCATCGTCAGGCGGTAGCCCGCCGGCGCGCCCGGGTGGGCGAAGGTCACATCTTCAAGCGCCAGCATCGCCGAGCCTGCCGAACAGTTTGGGGATCGCGACGAACGCGCCGATGGTCAGCACCAGCATCAGGGCTGCGATCGCGGCCGCCTCGTGACTGCGATAGGCACCCAGCGCCCGCACCATCTGCAACGGAAGGGTTGCAAAATTCTGCGTGCCGAACAGCGCGATGACGCCTAGGTCGCCGAGCGAGAAGCAGAAGCTGAGCGCAAAGGCGAGCCCTGCGTCTCGGGCGACGAGCGGCCACTCGATCAAGGTGAACTGCCGCACGCCTCCCAGCGAAAGCGCCCGGATGAGACGGCCGCGGCTGCGCGCGATCGCTTCGAAGGGCGGGCCCAGCGTGGCGACCGCAAAGGGCAGGGCGAGCAGTGCGTTGGCAAGCACCACCACCAGCGGGGCGGTAGTTTCGGGCTGGAGCCCGGAGTCGCGCACGAGGAGGAAGGCCCCCAGCGAAAGGGCCACCGCGGGCACCGCAAGGTAGGCATAGGCCGGGACCGCCACCAGCGTGCGCAGGGCGCGACCCGGCGCGGCCGCGCTCGCCGCCGCCACTGCCAGCGCAACGATCAGCGACAGCACCGACGAGCCGAGCGCAATCCACAGGCTCGTGCACATGCTTGACCAGAACGACGATTCGGCGAGCACGTCGGGCACCGAGACCGCGCCGTCGGCGATCACCGCCGCAAGCGGCGCGCCGAAGCCGAACAGCGCGAACGCCAACACGATCCACTGGGCGGCGCGAGCCGCTCCGGCATCCTGCCAGCGCGGCTGCCCGCTGCGCGCCACGCTCGTTGCCACGGGCGCCAGCGCCGAGCTGGCCACGATGATGACGGCGCATAAGCCGATCTGGATGAGCGCGAGCGTCACAGCGGCATTGAGGTCGAAGTCGAGCCGCACCGCCGAATAGATGGCGACCTCGAGCGTCTGCACGCTGGGCCCGCCGCCGAGCAGCAGCACGATGGGAAAACTCGTGAAAGCCAGAAGAAAGATGATCGCGGCGAGGCCGGGCAGGGACCCGCGAATAGCCGGCCAGTCGATGACGCCGAACCTCCTCCAGGCATTGAGTCCGAGGCTCTGGCCTGTCTTGAGCCGCGCCTCGGGGATAGCATCGAGACGGCCCAGCAGGATACGCGCCGCGAAAGCGCCGTCGAGCACCAGGTGTGCGCCGACGACGCCCCCAAGCCCGAAGATGGGAACCCCCAGCCCGCCAAGCCAGCCGGCGCGGCCCCACACATCGATGAGTCCGAAGGCGACCACCAGCCCGGGCGTCACGATGGCCGACGCGAACAGACCAACCACGACCTCCCGGCCGGGAAACCGCAGGCGGTTCAATGCCCAGGCAAGCGCAATCCCCACGGCGAGCGAAAGCGCCGTGGACAGTCCCGCCTGGAGCGTCGTGATGTAGAGGACATATCCCACATCGAGGTGGACCTCGCCGCCCGCTCTCGCTCTGGCAGCCGAAAGGATTGCCCAGAACAGAGCGACGATCAGCAGCCCGATGGCAGCCGCGAACGCCGTTCCGGCGAGCAACCGGAACGGTCGCTCGGGCCGCCCGAGATCAGCGGATCGCAGCAAGAGCTTCCTCGATCCAGGCCGACTTGTTCTCGGTGATCGTTCCTTCATCGAGCCCCAGGACCTTTTGCGGCGGCGCCGGGAACTGCTTGGGCAGCGCTCCGCCGATGTCGGCGGCCGGGTACATCCAGTTGGTGGTGGGAATGATCGCCTGCGCGGGCTGCGTGTCGAGCCAGGCGAGGAACTGGCGCGCGAGCTCGGCGTGCGGCGACGATTTGAGCAATCCCGCAATCTCGATTTGCGGGTAGTGCCCCTCGCTGAACGTGGCGTAGGCGTAGTTGGGCTTGTTTTCGGCGATTTCGTGATAGGCCGGCGAGGTCGTATAGCTCAGCGCCATGTCGGCATCGCCCTTGAGGAAAAGGCCGTACGCGTCCGACCAGCTGCGCGCCATGGTGACGATATGCGGCTTGAGCGCCGCCCAGATCGCCGGAGCCTTGTCGCCATAGGCGGCTTTGATCCACAGCACCAGCCCCAGTCCGGGCGTGTCCGAGCGCGGATCCTCGAGCGCGATCTTGAAGCTCGGCGGCTCGGCCGCGAGCGCCTCGAATGAGGTCGGCGGGGTGTGAACCCTGTTGGTGTCATAGACGAAGGCGAAATAGCCGAAATCGACCGGCACGAAATCGGGGTCGGTCCAGGCCGAGGGCAGGGTGAGGTGCGCGGGCGTCAGCCCATGCGGGGCGAACAGGCCCGTGGCGCGGGCCTCCCCGCTCAGGGACGTGTCGAGGCCGAGCACGATGTCGGCCTTGCTCGAGGCGCCTTCGAGCTGCACCCGCCGCAGTGCTCCGATCGAACTGTCGGTGCCCACGAAGTTCACCGTGCAGCCGCAGGTTTTTTCGAAGCCGGCCTTGAGGCCGGGGCCCGGGCCGTAGTCGGCCGCGAAAGCGTCATAGGTGTAGATGGTGAGCGTCGGCTTGTCTTCGGCCGCGGCTGGAGCCGCCAGCGTCAGGAAAGCCGCAAGCGCGAGGAGGGCGTAACGAGGCATGCCGTAATCCCGTCGGTTGCGGCCATGCGATGGGGGTTAACGTAAATGGTATCGGGTCGCCTTGACGCCCTTGCCATCTCGAACTTCCTCCGCCAGCATGACCTGGTTCAGGTTCAATGGGTGTTTCTCAGCTCCGTCTCCGGAGCACCCCAGCGAGACAGCCTGATCTAGATCGAGTTTCCCCGCCGTGCAAGAGCGCGCCCCCTCCGCCCCGATACTCAGCTTTGAGGGCCTGCTTGTGATCGTCGGCGGGGGCACGGTGGATCATCAGTTGCTGCGCGACCTGCAGGCCGCCGGGGGCCACCTGGTGGGCGCGGATGGCGGCGCCGACGAGATCGCCCGGGCCGGGCTACTCCCGGAAGCCATCATCGGCGATTTCGATTCGCTCCTCAGTCCAGGCGACTGGCTGGGCCGCACGCGGCTGATCCGGCTCGAGGAGCAGCTCACAACCGATTTTGAAAAGGCGCTCTACTCGACCCACGCGCCAGTCACCGTTGCCCTCGGCATGACCGGCCGTCGCTTCGACCACACGCTCGCCGCCCTCGATGCCGTGACGCGCTACGCGCGCGACCGCATCATCATTCTTGTCGACGAGCACGATCTTGCCATGTCGCTCACCGGCAGCTTCGCCTTCGAGGTCGAGGTCAACGAGCGCGTCTCTGTCTATCCGCTCGCGCCGATCCGCTTCCGTCGGTCGTCTGGGCTGCAATACCCCCTCGACGGGCTGCGGCTGGCTCCAGGAGAGCGTGTCGGCACGTCCAACGTGGCGATCGACGGCGTGTTCTCGATCGAGCCCGAGCCGCGCAGCAAGGCGCCCTGGCTGCTCATTCTCGACCGCAAATATCTCTTCGCGGTCGCAGCCGCCGCGACCGCAAGGGCCTGAGGCGACAGCTTCCGTGAGGCTAGGCG
>DASZTU010000460.1:0-7847 GCA_035547975.1 Devosiaceae bacterium
CCGGTGGGCTGCAGTGCCGCCAGTTCCCCGGTCGCGACCCGGTCGATCGCCGCGGCGGCATCGGGCATGGGGTTGCAGCCCGAGGCGCCCGAGGGCCCGGCGTTGCCAAGCCACAGGCCCCCCGCTATAGCTAGCGCCGCCACGACGAGGGTCCCGGCGGCGAACCACCTTGCGACGGATGGTTTTGGCATCGCCCGGTGTTCTTCGGTCATCGGCCTCTTCCGGTCACAGACGTTGGGTTTCTTCGATGAGCAATCGCATGTGGGGCGGTCGGTTTTCTGCCGGCCCCGACGCCATCATGGAGGAGATCAACGCCTCCATCGGCTTCGACCAGCGGCTGTATCGGCAGGACATTGCCGGGTCAATCGCACACGCCCGCATGCTGGCCGCGACCGGGATCCTGACGGAGGCCGACCGCGATGCCATCATCGCCGGTCTAGAGCAGGTGCAGGGCGAAATCGACGGCGGCAGCTTCACGTTTTCGCGCGCGCTCGAAGACATTCACATGAATGTCGAGAGCCGGCTCCGGGAGATCATCGGCGATCCGGCCGGGCGCCTCCACACCGCGCGCTCGCGCAACGACCAGGTGGCGACTGATTTCAAGCTCTTTGTCCGCGACGCGATCGACTCGCTTCTCGCCCAGATCAAGGCGCTGCAGGTCGGACTGCTGACCGTCGCCGAGCGCGAGGCGGAAACCATCATGCCCGGCTTCACCCACCTCCAGACGGCGCAGCCGGTGACCTTCGGGCACCACCTCATGGCCTACGTCGAAATGCTCGGGCGGGACGCGGGCCGGCTCGCCGATGCCCGGCGCCGGCTCAACGAGAGTCCGCTCGGCTCGGCCGCCCTCGCCGGAACGCCCTATCCCATCGACCGCTTCATGACCGCCGAGGCGCTCGGTTTCGACCGCCCGACGGCCAATTCGCTCGACGCCGTCTCCGATCGCGATTTTGCGCTCGAAACCCTCGGGGCCGGCGCGATCCTCGCCATCCACCTCTCGCGCTTCGCCGAGGAGCTGGTGATCTGGAGCTCGGCGCAGTTCGATTTCGTGCGCCTCTCCGACAGGTTCACCACCGGCTCCTCGATCATGCCGCAAAAGCGCAATCCGGATGCCGCCGAACTCGTGCGCGCCAAGGCCGGCCGCGTGATCGGCGCCCTCACGGCGCTGCTGGTCGTCATGAAGGGTCTGCCGCTCGCCTATTCCAAGGACATGCAGGAGGACAAGGAGCAGGCATTTGACGCGTTCGACGCGCTGAGCCTCGCGCTCGCCGCCATGACCGGGATGGTGGGCGACCTCACCGTCAACCGCGAGCGCATGCGTGCCGCGGCGGCAGCCGGGTTTTCGACCGCGACCGACGTCGCCGACTGGCTGGTGCGCGAGGCGAACATTCCCTTCCGCGAGGCGCATCACATCACCGGCCGGATCGTCGCCCTTGCCGAGCAGAAGGGGATGGGGCTCGACGGCCTGACGATCGAGGATTTCAAGGAAATCGACCCGCGCATCGATAGCCGCATCCACAAGGTGCTCTCGGTCGAGGCCTCCGTTAGAAGTCGCACGAGCTATGGCGGCACCGCGCCCGAAAATGTGCTGTCGCAGGTCGCCCGCTGGAAGGAGGCGCTGACCGGGGAGCCGGCCGCGCCCCGAAAGCCCCGGGGCGGGCACGGGAGCGGCGACGGCGGCATCGAATAGCCGACCGGCAATCTGCTTCCCGCGCGGAAACGGGTTGCCAGCGCGAGGCGGGCGGATCGAAAATCCCGCCGCCCGGCATCGGGCGCGAGGACGAACAGCAGCGGAAACCATCCATGGCATCACGGTCGAGCGACAGGCGGCAGATGCGCCTCACCGCCGAGCACGTCGCGATCGTGCAGCGCGGCGTGCCGGTCGAGGACGAAGCCGGGCCGCCCCCCGGCACCATCAAGGCCACCGACGAGGACTACGCCGAAGCGACGGCGCGGCTCCTCGCCAGCGGCCCGGACCGGCAGGACATGTGGTTCTTTGCCTATGGCTCGCTGATCTGGAAGCCCGCCTGCGACTTCGTCGAAATCCGCACCGGCGTCGTGCGGGGCTGGCACCGCTCCTTCTGCCTCGGCTGGAACACGCGCTTTCGCGGTTCGGAGCGTAATCCCGGCCTCATGCTGGCGCTCGACCGGGGCGGCGCCTGCAAGGGCGTCGCCTACCGGCTTCCGCCCGATGCCATCGAGGAAAACCTCAAAAAACTGTTCGAGCGCGAGATGGGCTGGAAGCCCTCGCCGTTTCCGCCCCGCTGGGTGGATGTGGTGACGCACGAGCGCCGCGTGCGCGCCCTGACCTTCTGCATCGACCGCAATTCCGGCCGCTATGTCTCCGGCCTCAGCGAGGACCGCCTGGCCGACGTGCTGGCGCGGGCGGTCGGGGCGCGCGGCTCGATGGCCGAGTACCTCTTCAACACCATCACCCATCTCGAGCAGCTGGGCATCCACGATCCGCATTTGTGGCGCCTGCAGGAGCTCGTCGCGGCGCGGATCGAGGCCGCCGCCGGAACGCAGGGACCGGTCCCGAGCCTCTCCCGTCCCGACTGAAGCGAAGCGGGGCGGCCAGCGCCTCCATCTCGCGCCACCGCGTTGCTGCAAGGGGAACTGCCGGCCGGGCAGCCGGCAGGCGGCGGCCGGCGTTCGGCTCGGGCCCAGGGGGATCAAAACGCGCAAACCCACGTTTGCCACCTGAGCCGGCGACGGTGTCCTCCCGCCATCGCCGGGCATCCCAGTGTTGAAAGGACGCAACCATGTCCATTCTGCGTTTGCTGCCGCCGTTGGCGGTGGTGGCGGCGAGCCTTCCTGCGTTCGCCGCTGCGCCTCCCTCGGCGTTTCCCGCCCGTCCCGAGCCGGCCGCAATGCATCGCTGCCTGCCCCCGCAGGCGTTCCTCACCGCGCTCGATTCGGCTGGCCTCTGGGTTCTGAAGCGTGAGCCCGCGGGTCCCGTCGAAAAGGTGACCGGCGTCGTCTTCCGCGAATCCGGCATGATCGACGTGGCCCTGTTCAAGAACGGGTGCCTCGCGATCCTCGTCCAGGTCGGCAAGGCAAGGCCGGATATCGAGGTCTAGGGCCCGTCCTCGGCTGCCCGCCGGACCGCCGCTTCGAGGAGTTTCAGGTCCTGCTCCCGGCTGAGCCGGTGGTCGCCGTCCGGAATGATGGTGAGCGTCACCGGGTCGTGCAGCAGGTGCGAGACGAGTTTGAGCGCGTGCTCTTGCGGCACGTCCGGGTCCTGGCCGCCCTGCAGGATGGTCACCGGACACCCCGTCTCGATCACGCCGCCGAACAGCAGGTGGTGCATGCCGTCTTCGATGAGCCTGGCCGTAATCGGGTAGGGCTCGTCGGAATATTGCGACGGCTGCAGCACCACTCCCGTGCGCTTCAGCGCCTCGGAGTCCTCCGCCGAAAACTCCTCGCGCATCAAATCCTCGGTCATGTCGACCGCCGGCGCGATGAGGATCAGCGCCTTGACCCGCCGCTCGCCACGCGCCCTGAGCGCACGGTTGAGGAGGAGCGCGAGCCAGCCGCCCATCGACGAGCCGACGACGATCTGGGGGCCGCTCGTCGTGGCAAAGACCGCGAGCGCCTCCTCGAGCCAGCGGCTGATCGTGCCCTCGAGAAAATCGCCGCCCGACTGTCCGTGCCCGGAATAGTCGAAGCGCGTGACGGCAAGGTGGTCCCGCGCCCCGAGCGCGTCGAGCGCCGTTGCCTTGCCGCCGGTCATCTCCGAGCGGAAGCCGCCGAGCCAGAAAATCCCCGGATTCCCCCCGGGGCGCTCCAGCACCGCGATTTCCCGCGCGGATTGGCCGCTCCCGACGGTCAGCTTTCTGAGTGTCGCCTCGTCCATGCACCTTTTTCCTGCCGGCGTGCGTTGGTCTAGCGCCCGTTAGCGCCGGTGCGCAATCGCAACGCCGCCGGCCTGCCGCGATTTCTCCCGGTGTTGCCCGCTGCTTTCGCTGTTGACTTATCACCGGCGCGACACGATTTTATCCTCGCTCCCAAGCATTACCCGCCGTCAGCAGAAGGAAGATTTGCCATTCGTCGTCCCATGAGGTCCCTGGCGCCCCAGAAGGAGGGGCCCCTTTCAAACGAGGACATTTCCAGCCCTGAAGTTCAGGTGATCGGTGCAGAAGGCGAGAACAAGGGTGTCATGCGCACCCGAGACGCGCTCGCACAGGCCCAGGAACAGGGTTTTGATCTCGTTGTGATCTCCCCCAACGCCAGTCCGCCCGTCGCCAAGTTTCTCGATCTCGGCCGCTTCAAGTACGCCGCGCAGAAAAAGGCAGCCGAGGCGCGCAAGAAACAGAAGGTCATCGAGGTCAAGGAAATCCAGCTGCGGCCGAACATCGACACGCACGATTTCGAGACGAAGATGAAGGCCGTCAGCAAATTCCTGGGCGAAGGGGACAGGGTCAAGGTGACGATGCGCTTCCGCGGCCGCGAGATGGCGCACCAGGAGCTCGGCATGGAGCTCCTGCTCAAGGTTCGCGACCTGATGGAAACCGGCGCCAAGGTCGAGTCGGCGCCCCGTTCGGAAGGCCGCCAGATGGTGATGGTGCTGGCGCCCAAGTGAGTGCCGGCAAGCTCGGTTTGTTTTGGGGGCGGCCAATGGCCGCCCCTTCCTTTTTCCGCCGATGGTGATTGTCCCCACCGGGCTGATCGCGACAAACTGAACGCAATCGATCAGAGCGCGGGGGTGGCGCCCGGCGCCATCGATACCTATGTCGGCGAAGCGGCCGCCTCGAGGCCGTCTTAATCGAGGAAAATTCATGCGTTCCAATGCCCACATGCCCGCCGAATGGCGGCCCGTCGGCGACGTGCTGGCCCTGATCGGCGACAAGTGGACCGTCATGGTCATCGGCGATCTCGACGGTGGCAAGAAGCGGTTCAGCGAACTGCGTCGCGACCTTCCCGGTATTTCCCAGAAGATGCTCTCAACCAAGCTGCGCGCGCTCGAGCGTGACGGGCTGGTGGAGCGGACCTTCTATCCGGTCATCCCGCCGCGCGTTGAATACGAGCTGACTTCGCTGGGGCGCGAACTGCTGTCGTCGCTCGAAAGCCTGACCGAGTTCGCCCTGATGCACCAGTTCCAGGTCGAAGAATCCCGGCGCCGGTTCGATGCAGCCGGGCATGGCGAGGCCATGCATGTCGCCCTGCCGGGGCGGCGCGCCGCGCCCTAGCGGCCATTGCCCCCCGCCCGCCGCTGCGGGCCTCAATCAATTTGCCTGTCAAAGACGCACATGGCGCGATCGGGATCGCCCGGTCGCGCCATGCTTGTTCCCCTCCATGTCCCGCGCTCAGTTCACGCGGTGGTCGACATTGACCGGCTGGAAATTGTCGGGCGTGAAAAAGCGCGTCTCGGTCGAACCGTCCGGCCGCGCGATTTCGGCCCGCACCAGCGTGCCCCACGCATCCGCATCGGTGGCGTTGATGCCGCGCGCGTGCAACTCGTCGAGCAGCACGTTCTTGGTCACGTTGAGGCCATCGATCGTGGTGGTCCCGAAGTCCCGGTCATAGGAAGCGAAGGCCGGGGCGGCGGCGGCTGCAACGAGCACGAGCGCGGCGGCGACGGTGACTTTCTTCATCATGGCATTGTTCCTTTCGTTCAACAACAACCGGCAGATATGTTCGTTGAAACGGGGCTGCAAGACGAAGCAAAATTAAATCCGAGAAGGGTTGAAATCGCTTATCGAAGTGTCGAGTGGGCCGTAAACAACAGTATAGAACACGAGTTAGACTTGGTGTTGATTGTGGGAGCGGGTGGCGAAAAGGGAACCGGGCGCCCTTGGCGACACCGGGTCCGCGGCCCTTGCGCAGGCGCGGCACTTGCGTTTATAAGGCCGCCTTCCGAACCGCCCGGCCAGAAGGCATGCCGTGGCGGTTTTTGATGCTCAGGCTCTTCGGGGCCGCCGGCGCCCGCGGCGCCGTTCACTGAAACAGGACAGCAAAATGCCCAAGATGAAGACCAAGTCGGGCGCCAAGAAGCGCTTCAAGATGACGGCCACCGGTCGCGTCAAGACCGGCGTCGCCGGCAAACGCCACCGCCTTTCAAGCCACAACGCGGACTACATCCGCTCCCACCGGGGGACCAAGATCCTCCAGAAGGGGGATGAAGGTCTGGTCAAGTGGTACATGCCCTATAACCGGTAGGAGAGGCGAGAAATGGCACGCGTTAAGAGAGGCGTCACCGCTCACGCCCGTCACAAGAAGGTCCTCAAGGCCGCCGAAGGCTACTATGGGCGCCGCAAGAGTTCGATCACCGTCGCCAAGGCGGCGGTCGACAAGGCCGGCCAGTATGCCTACCGCGACCGCCGCGTCCGCAAGCGCAATTTCCGCGCCCTCTGGATCCAGCGCATCAATGCCGCGGTACGGGAGCACGGCCTGACCTACGGGCGATTTATCGACGGCCTCGGCAAGGCGGAGATCGCCGTCGACCGCAAGGTGCTGAGTGACCTCGCGATCACCCAGCCCGAGGCGTTCGGCGTGCTGGTCGCCAAGGCCAAGGCCGCGCTCGGCTATCTCGAGGGTCTCGAGAAGACGACGCACGAGCGCGTCCGCGCCTGACGGCCGCCGCGGCTCCCTTCCGGCGAGCCGCTCCCCTGCCGGGGTCTTTCAAAGCCTTGCACCGCCCCGAAGGGGTGGCGCGAGGCTTTTTCGCTTGCTAGCCACGGCGCCTGCCGCCGACACCTCAACACCGGATCCGATCCATGTCGCTCGAAGCCGATATCGATACCCTGCGCCGCGAGCTCTCCCAGGCCATCCAAAGCGCCGGTGACCAGGGGGCGCTCGAGGCGGTGCGCGTGGCGGCGCTCGGCAAGAAGGGGTCGGTCTCGGCCCTGCTCGCGACGCTCGGCAGCATGGCACCCGAGCTGCGCAAGACCGCCGGCCCCGCCATCAACGGCCTCAAGAACGAAGTCGCGGGGCTGATCGAGAGCCGCGCCGCGGCCCTGCGCGAGGCGGCCCTCGCCGCCCGGCTCGAAGCCGAGCGGGTGGACTTGACCCTGCCGCTGCCCGCGCCCCCGACCGCTGCCGGCCGCATCCACCCCGTTTCGCAGGTGATCGACGAGATCACCGCGATTTTCTCCGACATGGGCTTTTCGATCGCCGAGGGGCCGGACATCGAAACCGACTACTACAACTTCACCGCGCTCAACTTCCCCGAGGGGCACCCGGCGCGCGAGATGCACGACACCTTCTTCCTCCGGCCCGGGCCGGACGGCGAAAAGAAGGTGCTGCGCACGCACACCTCCCCGGTCCAGATCCGCTCCATGCAGCCGGCCGGGGCGGCGCCTACAGCTTCTTATGTCACCGGCCACATCGACCCGCCCATTCGCGTCGTGATCCCGGGCCGCACCTACCGCAACGATTCCGACCAGACCCACACCCCGATGTTCCACCAGCTCGAGGGCCTCGTGATCGACCGGTCGAGCCACATCGGGCAGCTGCGCTGGGTCCTCGAGGAATTCCTCAAGGCGTTCTTCGAGGTCGAGCACGTCAAGACCCGGTTCCGCCCGAGCTTCTTTCCCTTCACCGAGCCCTCGATGGAGGTCGACGTGCAGTGCGACCGCCGGGGCAACGAAATTCGCATCGGGGAGGGCACCGACTGGCTCGAAATCCTCGGCTGCGGCATGGTGCACCCGAACGTCCTGCGCAATTGCGAGCTCGATCCCGATGTCTACCAGGGCTTTGCCTGGGGCATGGGGATCGACCGTCTCGCCATGCTGAAATACGGCATGCACGATCTGCGCGCCTTCTTCGAGGCCGACAAGCGCTGGCTCGACCACTACGGCTTCCGCCCGCTCGACCTGCCGACGCTGTTCGGGGGCCTCTCGTCGTGA
>DASZTU010000461.1:0-5055 GCA_035547975.1 Devosiaceae bacterium
TGGCGAGGTTGTAGGCGAGGTCGCGCGCAAGCTCATGCGCCTCGTCGAGGCCGAGCCGGTGATCCGCAACGAGGGTTGCGAGATAGCGGCAATCGACACGCCGCGCCATGTCGTGCCGGGCGGGGATCGAGAGGAAGGCCCGGGTGTCGTCGTTGAAGCCGACCGTGTTGTAAAAGCCGGCGGTTTCGGTGACGGCCTCGCGGAAGCGCAACATGCCCTCGAAACTGTCGAAGAACCACCAGGGCGGCCCGAGCCGCAACGCCGGATAGAAGCCGGCGAGCGGGGCGAGTTCGCGCGAAAACGCCGTTTCGTCGAGGGTGAAGAGGATCACCGTGAGCCGCGGATCGGTCCCCATGGCATCAAGCAGCGGCTTGAGGGCGTAGACGTAATCGGTCCGGGTCGGGATATCGGCCCCCTTGTCGGGACCGTAGTGCGAGAAGAGCCAGGGGCTGTGGTTGCGGAACGACCCCGGATGGATCTGCATCACCAGCCCGTCGTCGAGGCTCATGCGCGCCATCTCGGTCAGCATCTGCGCCCGGAACAGTTCCGCGTCCGCCGGCGTGGCTTCCTGCGCCAAGACCCGCTCGAAGAGCGCGGCCGCCTCGTCGGCGGGCAGGTCGGCGGTGCGGGCGGTTGGATGGCCATGGTCGCTCGAGGTCGCCCCCCGGGCGATGAAATAGCCGCGCCGGATGCGGTGCGCTTCGAGATAGCCCTCCCAGCTCACCGGCGTGCCCGCCAAGTCGCAGAGCGCCGCGACGCGCTCGGCAAAGCCGGGACGCTCGGGATCGACCACCGCGTCGGGCCGGTAGGCGGGCAGGACCCTCCCCTTCCAGCCCGAGGCGCGGATCGCGTCATGGTGGGCAAGGTCGTCGAGCGGGCTGTCGGTGGTCGAAATCGCCTCGATGCCGAATTTCTCGAAGAGGGCGCGTGGCCGGAAGGCCGGTGTCGCGAGCGCTTCGGCGATGGTGTCGTAGACGGCGTCGGCGTTGTTTTCGCCGAGCGGCTCGGTGATGCCGAACAGGGTTTCGAACGAGTGCTCGAGCCAGAACCGCGATGGCGTGCCCCGAAACAGGCACCAGTTTTTGGCGAAGAGACGCCATATCGCCCGGTTGTCGGTGTTGTGGACGACCCCCTGCCGGTCGGGAATGCCGAGCGCTTCGAGCGGCACCCCTTGCGAAAAGAGCATGCGGAAAATGTAGTGGTCCGGGCGCACGAAGAGCGAAACCGGATCGGGAAAGGGCTCGTTGCGGGCGTACCAGGCGGGGTCCGTATGGCCGTGCGGGGAGAGGATCGGCAGGTCCTTCACGCCATCATAGAGCTCGCGCGCAATGGTGCGCGTCGCCGCCTCGGCCGGAAAAAGCCTGTCGGGGTGAAGGGACATCGGCCTGCTCCGCGGCGCGGCAGCATTCCCGCCCGATCGAAATCGGAACCCGGGCGCCCCGCATCCTTGCTGGCGGCGTCGCCGGATGACGGCAGTTTCCGCTGCTGCCGAAGACGCCGGAAAAAGACAGCGCCGGAGCCGCCTGGCCCCGGCGCGTGATGAAGTTCAGCCTCGGCCTAGTTCAGCCGGCCGCCATTGGCATCGAACAGGTGCACGTTGGCGGTGTCGGGCGAGACACGGATGATCGAACCCGGCTTGGCGTCCACCCGCTCGCGGAAGACGCCGATGACGTTCTGCTTGCCGAGGTGGCCCGAGACCTGGGTTTCCGATCCGGTCGGCTCGACCACGATGACTTCCAGGGGAATGCCCGAATCGTCGAGGCGCAGGTGCTCCGGACGAATACCGTAGGTGGCCGACTGCCCGCTGGCGCGGGTATCGCCCGACTTGACCGGCAGCAGCATGCCGTCATCGGTCCGGAAGCCGTCCGGGCCGAGCGTGCCGTTGATGAAGTTCATCGCCGGCGAGCCGATGAAGCCGGCCACGAAGAGGTTCTTCGGGCGGTCGTAGAGCTCGAGCGGCGAGCCGATCTGCTCGATGATGCCGTCGTGCATGACGACGATCTTGTCGGCCATGGTCATGGCCTCGATCTGGTCGTGCGTCACGTAGATGGTGGTGGTCTTGAGGCGCTGGTGCAGTTCCTTGATTTCGGAGCGCATCTGCACGCGCAGCTTGGCGTCGAGGTTCGACAGCGGCTCGTCGAACAGGAAGACCTGCGGGTCGCGGACGATGGCGCGCCCCATGGCGACGCGCTGGCGCTGGCCGCCGGAGAGCTGGCGGGGATGCCGGCCGAGCAGCGACTGGAGCCCCAGGATTTCCGCGGCGCGGTTGACCTTCTGCTCGATCTCGGGCTTGGGGACCTTGGCGAGCTTGAGCGAGAACGCCATGTTCTGCGCCACCGTCATGTGCGGATAGAGCGCGTAGTTCTGGAACACCATGGCGATATCACGCGCCTTGGGCGGCAGGTCGTTGACGACGCGGTTGCCGATTTCCACTTCGCCCGAGGTGATGTCCTCGAGGCCGGCGATCATGCGCAGCAGGGTGGACTTTCCGCAACCGGAGGGGCCGACCAGAATGACGAACTCGCCATCGGCGATGTCGACGGAGACGCCTTTCAGCGCTTCGAAGCTGCCGTAATATTTGCCGACATTGTTGATGGAGACATTTGCCATTCTCTTCCCTTTTCTGGCCACTCGGGCCGGTTGGGCGACGCAGCCGGGACGACGGTTGATGTCCCGCCTCGTTGTTGAGGGCCTCGCCTGGATGGGAAATAGATACACTTTCCCACGCCGATGGGAAGGTGCCTCTCCACGATTCACGTTTCGCGGCGGAGGCCTTCCTGCGCTCGGGCGGACGGGTCGCCCCAGGCGGCCGGATCGAGCAGGCGATCCTCGGCCCAGGCGGCGATCAGGGCCGCCGCGATGGCGCCGTGGCGGGGCGGGCCGATCTGCCGATGGCGACCAGCGACAATGTCCTGCGCTTCGATTCGGCTGACCCAGAGCGCGTCGGCGAGTTCGAGCGGGTCGGCGACGATCGAATCGTCCAGCGCCTCGCCGTGGCAGCCGAACATCAGCGACATCGGAAACGGCCACGGCTGGGAGGCGACGTATTGCACGTCCCCGACATGGATGCCCGATTCCTCGAGCGTTTCGCGGCGAACGGCGGCCTCGATCGTCTCGCCTGGTTCGACGAATCCGGCGAGCAGGGAATACATCCGCTCCGGCCAGCTCGTGCCGCGGCCCAAAAGCAGCCGGTCACCGAGGGTGATCGCCATGATTACCACGGGATCGGTGCGCGGAAAATGCTGCGTCGCGCATGCGGGGCATTTGCGCTGCCAGCCCGCCGCCTCAACGATGCTCGGCGCGCCGCAATTGGGGCAGAAGCGGTGCGTGGCGTGCCAGCCGAGCAGGGCCCTTCCGGTCGCGACGCATTCGGCATCGAGAAGGGCAAGATCGTTCATGAGGCCGCGAACTTCGACCAGCCGCGCGCCGGGGAAGGCCGGGTGCACCTGATGGCTCACATCCGTGAACTGGCCGATGGTCGCTGCATCCTCATGCGGATGCCAGAGGGCAAGATCGGCCGCGAAGCGCGGCAACCCGTCTGCCAGACCGACAAAGACCGGCGGCTCGCGGCAATCGGCAAGCGCCGGGTGATCGAGTGCCGTGAGGACCGGCCGATTGTCCTCCTCGACCAGCAGCTTGCCGCGCCAAAAGATGGAGGTCAGGGCGCGCGGGTCGCCACGGGCCGAATCCGCTGCGCGCAATTCCGCCGCGCGGCGCAGGGCGCCAGCGCGAAACGAGTAGAAGAAGTCCAAGTCGCCGGCCGCCGGTTGCTAAACTGAGCGGGCAATATCGCGCCTCGGCACGCCGGGGGCAATGCCCATGCAAGGAGGCTTCGCCTCACGCGAATGGCCCCCGCCTCGCCAGGCGGCCCCCCTTCGCTCAAGCTGTCTACAGGCCCAGCCAGGGGACGTTCTTGCGGGCCGCCTCGTCGATCGCCTCTTCATAGCCCGCGTCGGCATAGCGCATGACCCCCAGCGCCGTGTCGTTGGTGAGGGCGTGGCTCAGCCGCTCGTCCGCCGCGGCCGTGCCGTCGGCAATGAGCGTCACCCCCGCCGAGGTCATGTAGCCGGCATAGCCGCCGCCTCCCGAATGGATCACCACGAGATCGGCCATCGAGGACGAGAGCAGCATCGCATCGAGCAGCGGCCAATCGGCGATCGCGTCAGAGCCGTCCTTCATCCGCTCCGTCATGATGTTGGGATGGGCCATCGCGCCCGCGTCGAGATGATCGCGGCTGAAGGCGACGGGCGCGAGGAGCTCGCCCCGGCGGACGAGGTCATTGACCGCGAGCGCCAGCTCGGTGCGCTCGCCGTGACCGAGCCAGGCGATGCGGGCCGGCAGCCCCTCGAAGGGGATGTTTTCGCGTGCCAGGCGTATCCAGTTGGTGACGATCCGGTTCTGCGGGAAGAGTTTCAGCACGAGATCGTCGATGCGGCGAATGTCTTCCGCCTCGCCCGAAAGCGCCATCCAGCGGAAGGGGCCGATGGCGCGCGCGAAGAGCGGCCGCAGATAGGCTTCGGTGAAGATCTTGATGTCGAAGGCGTTCTGGACGCCGCCCTGTTTCGCCTGGGTGCGGATCAGGTTGCCGTTGTCGAACACCTCGGCGCCCGCTGACTGGAAATCGAGCATGGCGTTGACGTGCTCGACGACCGACGCCCGGCTCAGCGCCATCAGCCGGTCGGGATCGGTCTCACGCAGGGCGCGCACCTCATCGAGCGGCAGGCCCCGCGGCACGTAGCCATAGACGAGGTCATGCGCCGAGGTCTGGTCGGTCACGATATCGGGCACGATGCCGCGGCGGACAATTTCGGGATAGACGTCGGCGGCGTTGCCGACGAGACCGATCGATGTCGCGCGCTTTTCGGCAACGGCCGCCGCAATCATCGCCAGCGCCGTATCGAGGTCGGGGGCGATGGCGTCGAGGTAGCCGATGGCCTTGCGCTTTTCCGCCCGCTCGGGATCGACGTCGACGACGAGGATCGCCGCCCCGGCCATGCGGCCGGCCAGCGGCTGCGAGCCACCCATGCCGCCGAGGCCGGCGGTGAGGATGAAGCG
>DASZTU010000462.1:0-4031 GCA_035547975.1 Devosiaceae bacterium
GTCGTTCACCTGCCGGCCGTCGATGGCAATCGTCCCGGCCGTCGGGTCTTCGAGACCGGCAATCATGCGCATCGTCGTGGTCTTGCCGCAGCCCGAGGGGCCGAGGAGCACCAGAAATTCCTGATCGGCGATCGAAAGCGAGAGGCCGGCAATGACTTTCGCCGCGCCATAGGACTTGTCGATATTGGTCAGCGTTACCGTCGCCACGCGTCACCTCCCGGCAAGGAAAGTCGGATCGAACGGCACTTCGAGTCGCCCGCCACCCTCGAACATCACCCCGAGCCGGCCCTCACCGGCCTCGACCGCGGTGGTCGGACCCGCCCCTGCCGGCAGCGGCAACCCGCCGATCACGTTGCGCACTTCGACGCGTCCCTCCGGGTTGAGGGTAAGCGCGGTCGGAATACCCTCCTCGGTCCAGGGATTGGGCGAGATGCCCGCGCGGTGGCCGGCGGTGCCGAAAATCCGCCCCTCTTCCATTCCGAGGACGCCGATATGCCGGCTGTTCCAGGGGGCATAGTCGCGCCCGCCGTTCGAGAACCAGAGCACAGTGACCGGGAATTCGGACGGGTTCTTGAGGCTGATGAACATGTCGCGGCCGTCGGGGCGCTGCGCCGTGATCCAGCCGAGCTGGTGACCGGGCGCCTCGATGAGGAACGCAATGTCCTCGTGCCGCTCGGCAAAGGGGTAGCGCGTGATATCCACCGTGCCCCCGTCTGCGAGCTTCATGCGGGTGGGATCGGTCGAGCGCTGCGGGTAGGCGAGCCGGGAGCGCCCCATCTTGGGATCCGGCTCGGGGGCCGAGGCAGGTGTCTCCACATAAGCCTTCGGAGAGAAGGACAGCCGGCCGCCGGCCGGGAACCGCGTCATCGCGTGATTGGCGACCGGCACGTTTCCCGTTCCGCCGATAAAGGCGTGCGTTTCGTAGAGGAAGGGATGGCCGTCGCGCACGGTGAAGGTTTTTTCGACCACCGCGCCGAGTATCGGGCGCTCGAGCCGGTAGAGCGCCTCGACGCCGCCGGGAACCTGCCGAGTTTCGACGTGCCGCCAGGGACTGTTGGCGGACCAGCCGTGCGCCGGCGCCGGGTCGACGTCGCTCTCACCGAACGGCGCGCAGAAGAAATCGCCCGAGAGGCGCCGGAGGCTGGGCGGAATGGCTTCGTCCCCGGCGATCGCCGGCTCATCGATCCAGGGTGCCGTGTGGAGCGGCATCAGGATGCGCCCTTCGCTCTCGATGGCGAGGCGCCGGATGTGCCCGACCTCGAGGTCGAGCGTGACGCTTATGCCCCTGGCCGAAACGGTGTCGAATTCATCCGCCGCCATCGTCACTCTCCCTTGATCAAGAGGCCGCCATCGACCCGGAGGATCGTGCCGGTAATGAACGAGGCGCGGTCGCTGGCGAGGAACAACACTGCCTCGGCCACCTCCTCCGGCTGCCCGAAGCGCCCGAGCGGATGGGCCGAATTCCACGTCTTGATCAGCGTTTCGGGATCGGGGTGCTCGCGGAAGACCTTCTCGTTGAGCGGCGTCATGATCGTGCCGGGTGCCACCGCGTTGACGCGAATCTTGTGCGGCGCGAGGTCGAGTGCCGCCTGCTGGGTCAGCGAATTGATGCCGCCCTTGGCGCTCGCATAGGCCGCCCAGCCGGCGAACCCGGTCAGGGACTGCACCGAGGACATCGAGATGATCGAGCCGCCGCCCCGCTGCTTCATCAACGGGACGCAGACTTTCATGCCACGCCAGACGCTCGTGAGGTTGGTCGAGATGACCGTGTTCCAGGTGTCCTCGTCGATTTCGTCGACTTTGCCGCCGATGGCCCGCGCCGCGTTGTTGACCAGAATGTCCACCCCGCCGAAGCGCCGCACGGCCACATTGGCCGCCTGCTCGATGTCGGTGAGCCGGTTCACATCGCAGGGTACGAACGCGGCCTCCCCGCCCGCCGCCTCGATTTCGGCGCGAGACTTCTCCCCCGCTGCTGGGTCGATGTCGGCGAGGACGACCCTGGCGCCGGCGCGCGACAGGGCCACGGCGCAGGCCTTGCCGATCCCCATGGCCGCGCCGGTGACGATCGCCACGCGGCCATTCAGTTCACGCTCGGACACGCTCAAGCTCCTTTGAATTGGGGGTCACGCTTGTCGAGGAAGGCGGCGATACCTTCCTGACCATCCTGGGTGCCGTAAAGGCGGGCGAGGACTTCCTGCTCGAAGCCGAGCGCCGTGGGAAGCGCCGCGTCGGCCCCCTGCCGGATCAGCCGCTTCATCTCGCGGGCGGCGAGCGGGGCGACTTTGAGGACAGCCCGCGCCCGCGCCAGCGCGGCGTCCTGCAGCGCGTCGGCAGCCACGAGTTCGGCCGCGAGGCCCAGCTGATGCGCCCGCTCGCCGGTGATGCGGCGCGCCGCGAGCATGATGTCGGAGGCCATGTGCTTGCCCACCGCGCGGGTCAGCCGCTGCGTGCCGCCGCCGCCGGGGGAGAGACCCAGCAGGCCCTCGGGCAAGCCCAGCCGCGCGCTTTCGGCGCAGATCAGGATGTCGCAGCAGAGCGCAATCTCGAAGCCGCCGCCGAGCGCGTAGCCGGCAACCGCGGCGATCGTCGGCTGCGGCAGGGCTTCGAGCTTGTCGAAGACGCGCCGGCTCGTGAACTGGTACGCCATGAACGCGGCGGTCCGGTTGCCGCGGTATTCGGCGATGTCGGCGCCGGCGACAAAGGCTCGCCCACCCGCCCCGGTGAGGATGAGCACGCGTACGGTCGGGTCGGCCGCGATCCGATCCAGTTCTGCCTCGAAAAGCGCGATCATTTCGCCCGAGAGGGCATTGAGCTTCTCCGGCCGGTTGAAGGTCAGGCGGACGATGCCCGGTTCGAGCAGTTCTTTGAGAATAAGGGGCTCAGCCATGGTCATCATCCCTTGACGGCGCCGGCGGTGAGCCCGGCGACGAACTGGCGCTGGAGGAAGAGGAAAATCACCACGACCGGCAGCGAAATCAGCACCGAGCTCGCCATCAGCTCGCCGTAGCGGATGCCGTACTGGCCGATGAAGTCGTTCATGCCCACCGGCAGGGTCCGCATGTCCTTGGTGGAGGTGAAGGAGAGCGCAAACAGGAACTCCTGCCAGGTGACGATGAGGACGAAGACGGCGGTTGCCGCGATCCCGGGGCGGCTGAGCGGCACGATGATGTCGATAAATGTCCGGATCGGCCCGGCGCCGTCGATCGCCGCGGCCTCTTCGAGGCTGAGCGGCAGCCGGGAGAGGAAGCCGCGCAGCATCCAGATGGCGACCGGCAGCGTCACCGCGACATAGGCGATGATGAGCGAGGCGTAGGTGTTGAGCAGGTGCGCCCCGCGCATGATCTGGTAGATCGGGATGATGATCGCGCTGCCGGGAAACATCTGGGCGATGATGATGAGGCCGAGCAGCACCGAGAGGATGCGGAAGCCGCTCCGCGTAAAACTATAGGCGGCGAGCAGCGCCAGCGTGACGGTGATGACGACGGTCGAGAGCGAAACGATCACCGAGTTCAGGAAGTAGGTCCGGAATTCCGGCCGGAAGGCGCTCACATAGTTGTCGAGGGTCGGGTGCTCCGGCCAGAGACGGGCCGGAATCGAGAATGGTTCGGTCGACGGCTTGAGCGACACCGAAAACATCCAGAAGAACGGCAGAAGGATCACGACCGCGAGGACGACCTGCAGCAGGAGGAGCAGCAGCCGGCGTGAGGTGGGGACGCGCGTGCTCATGATGCCGCCTTGCCGCGCGCCTGGACCAGGAAATAGATCGGGATGAGGATGGCGAGCAGCAGGATGGCGAGGACGCCATAGGCTGCAGCCTCGCCGAAGCGGAACTGCCCGAAGCCGAGCTCATAGATCTTGGTCGGGAAGATATGGGTCGCGTTCTGCGGCCCGCCGCGGGTCAGCACCCAGATCATGTCGAAGTAGTTGAAGGTGAGGATCGTCGTCAGCACCAGGTTGATGGCTATGATTTCCTTGACCGCCGGGATGACCACGTCGAAGAGGCGCCGGATCGGCCCTGCCCCGTCGATCAC
>DASZTU010000463.1:0-5282 GCA_035547975.1 Devosiaceae bacterium
GTCCGCGCCCGCCGGGCATTGTGCGGGTTGGCCAAGCCATAGGCCAGCCCGGGCCCGGTGTGGAGCAGTGTTGCCGCGGGGCTGCGCGTCATGCGCGCATAACCATCGGCGGCCCCGCTGACGACGCCCTCGAAGAGGCCAAGGATGCACCGCATCTCGGGCCGACGATCGAGCGCGGCGACAAAATGCATTTCGGATGTACCGGGATTGGCGAAGCAAACATTGATGCCGTTGGCGAGCAACACCTCGCACAGGCTGTCCGCACCAGTCATCTTCGTCCCCAGGCAAGCGATACACTCTAAACTGGATTGATACATGTTTTCAATCCGGGGGCCATTTTGCTCTCGATGCGTTCGGAAGACAGCTTTGGCGCCAAAACATTCCTATGGGCCATCAGCCTTACTTGCCGGGTTTGCTCCTTCGTATTGAGTTCCCGTCGATTTGTGCATGGCTGGCCAGCGCAGAATTGACATGTCACAGCCTTGCCAAGGCCTTGGGGCAGGTTCATAGGATGATTTGGCGAGCTTCCCCGAGGCTCCCAAAATTCCCCTGGACTGAACTCAATGACGGTTACGACGGTCGCGGCGCGGGCAATTTCCCGGCCCGAATTCATTGGCCTTATCGCCGCCCTGATGGCGCTCAACTCGCTCGCCATCGACGTGATGCTCCCGGCCCTGCCGGCGATGGGCCAGTCGCTCGGGGTCGACAACGAAAACCAGCGCCAACTGGTGATCGCGGCCTACATGATCGGCTTCGGCTGCGCGCAACTTCCGTTCGGACCGCTCGCCGACCGCTTCGGCCGCCGCGCGCCGCTGCTCGTCGGCATGGCCATCTATGTGGGCGCCGCGTTCCTTGCCGTGCTCGCGCCGAGCTTCTGGCTCCTGCTCCTGCTCCGCCTCATCCAGGGGGTCGGCGCCGCGGCGACCCGGGTGGTCGCGATGTCGGCCGTGCGCGACCGCTTCGCCGGGCGCGACATGGCGCAGGTCATGTCGCTCGCCTTCATGGTGTTCATGGCGCTGCCGGTCGTCGCGCCCAGCATCGGCGAACTGATGCTGCTGCTCGGCTCGTGGCACTACATCTTCGTCTTCATGAGCGTCCTCGCCGCGGTGATCGGCATCTGGTGCTTCCTGCGCCTGCCGGAGACGCTGGCGGCGGACCAGCGGCGGCCGCTCTCCTTTTCCGCCGTGACCGATGGCTTCCGGATCGTCGTCAGCAACCGCGCGGCGTTCTTCTACGGCATTTCGGGCGCGCTCCTCTTCGGGGGCATGTTCGGCTACATCTCGAGCGCGCAGCAGATCTTCGTCGACATCTACGGCCTCGGGCCGCTGTTCCCGGTCGCCTTCGCCGTGATGGCCGCCCTGATGATGGTCTCCAACTTCCTCAATGCCTCGATCGTGCAGCGCTTCGGCCAGCGCCGCATCGCCCACACGGCGCTGCTGCTGATCATCGGCTTTGCGCTGATCCTCACGCTCTGGAGCCATTTCGAGCGGCCGCCGCTCTGGGCCTTCTTCGGCCTCCTGACGGCGATCCTCTTCCTCTACGGCTTTGCCCCGAACAACATCAATTCGCTGTCGATGGAGCCCCTGGGCGAGGTTGCGGGCACCGCTGCCTCGGTCTTCGGGTTCCTGCAGACGGTGGGCGGAGCGCTCATCGGCAGCTATACCGGCCAGCATTTCGACGGCACGGTGGGTCCGGTGGTGACGGGCTATCTGGTGATGGGCCTTTTGACGCTCGGCTGTGCACTGATCGCGGAAAAGGGCAGGCTCTTCGGGGTCGGCGAGAAATACCAGCGCCACAAGGCGCCCGTCTTCGCCGAGTAGGTGCGCACAGGGGAACGGCCGCCTGCCCTACCCCTCGCGCCGGCCAACGAAGATCGTCCAGCCGAGATGGGGCCGAATCCACCTGAGGTAGTAGTTCCAGTCGGCCCGGCTCTTGGCGAGGATTTCGGCCTGGGCGGGATGGTTCGGGTGCTCGCGGGCCCAGCGCAGCGTCGCATGCCGGTGGTGGCTGACATAGCGCTCGAAATCGGCGTCGGACGCCGAGATCGTCGCCGAAACTTCGGCGCCGTGCCGCTCGATGATGCCGATGGTGTCGAGCGCATCGTGCGGCAGAACCTCTTTGCCGGGTGCGAACGGCCGGTGTTTCAACGTCATCTCGCCGATGACCACGTAGCCCCCGGGGCGGGTGGCCGCGACCATCCAGTCGAGCGCTTCGACGAAGCCGCCCAGCGCAAACGTCGCCCCGAGGCACATCACGATGTCATAGCTTGCGGGCTCCGGGCGGAAGTTGGCCGCCGGCCCCGGCACGTAGCGGATCACACCGCGCCGGGGGGCGCGCCTCGTTGCGAACTCGATGAAGCGGCGGTTGGTTTCGAGGCCGGTGCCGTCGATTTCGAAGCGCTCCGCCCAATTGCGCATGACCCAGGCCTTGCCGCAGCCGATGTCGAGCACGCGCAGGCCATCCCGGATGTCGCAATAGTCATCGAGCAGTCGCAGCTTGCGGTCGGTGGCCGGGTTCTGGATCTCGATGTCGGCTTCGGCTATCGCCCAATATTGCTCCTGATCCATGCGGCGCCGCCCAACTACCTGCCTCTAGTGCAGCATCAGCAGGACCTCTGGCCCCGTCCCGATGCTGTAGGTGACGACGCTCCCCCCCGGTGCCGCAACCCTTCGCGTTTCATAGGTGTGCCCGTCGAAGCTGACGCTCTCCAACGCTCCCTCCCGTCGCCCTCGGAGGGGGAACACACTACACCGCGAAAATTTCCCTGCGAAGCAGATCCCAGCTGTCGCGGTCGGAGGCCAGCAGCAGGCTGCCGGAGGTGTCCTGCGGACGGTAGCGCGACCCGTCCGTGCGGGCGACGAAGCCGCCCGCCTCGCTGACGATCAGGGCGCCGGGCAGGTGATCCCAGGGCAGCAGCTTGCTGTAGAACAGGAAGTGCAGGTGGCCGGCGGCCATCGCCCGGTATTCCTGCCCGGCGCAGCGGTAGGCCGAAGCGTGCCGCACCTTTGCGAGGTTGGGATAAACGGCGCGGCGGACATCCCTCGGTAGGAAGCCAACGGAAGCGGCGCCGACCATCTCCTCGAGCGGCACGGGCTCGGCCACGCGGAGGGGAACGGAGCTGCTGTCGGCCCGGAGCAAGCGTGTGCCCGCGCCGCGCTCGGCGACGACGCAATCGTCGGCAAGGGCGTCAAAAATCAGCCCGGCAATGCATTCGCCGCGGGCGACGACCGCCATCATGACGGCGAACATCGGGAGCCCCGCCGCGAAATTGCCGGTGCCGTCCACGGGATCGACGACCACCGCGAGATCGGCCGCGGTCACCGCCTCGATCAGTTTTGGGTCGGCGGCAACCGACTCCTCGCCGACAAAAGCCGCCTCCGGCATGAGGGCGGCGACGCGGGCGTGGATGACCCGCTCCGCGCCTTCATCCGCCTCGGTGACGAGATCCGCCGGGTTGCTCTTGACGCGAACCGTTTCCGGATCGAGCCGGCGCCAGCGCGGCAGGATTTCCGCCCGCGCGGCCTCGCGCAGGATACCGGCGAGCGCCTCGACGTCGACGCCGCTCATGGGCTGCCTCCCCCCGCCCCTCGGGCGGCTGCGTCGGGTGCGTTCACCGCCAGTTGGGCCGCAAACGCCCGCCTGTAGGCCGGGCGCGCCTCAGCGCGCGCCACGTAGGCGGCAAGCCGCGGGTATTCATCCAGAAGTCCCGAAGGGCGCAGCCGCTGCAGCACGTGCACCATCATCAGGTCGCCGGCGCTGAAGGCGCCGTCCAGCCAGTCGGCACCGCCGAGGCGCTGTGCCAGCTGGTTCAGCCGGTCACGAACCCGATCCTTGACGAGCGGCAGGCGTTCCGCGGTCCAGGGGCTGTTGCCCTCGAGCACCCTTGCGGTGACGAGCTCGAGGATCGGCGGCTCGACCGTACTCAGGGCGGCGAACATCCAGGCAATGGCGCGCGCCCGGCCGTTGGCGTCCTCGGGAAGCAGTCCCGCGTGGTGCTCGGCGATGTGGAGGATGATCGCGCCGGATTCGAACAGCACGAGATCGCCTTCCTCATAGGTCGGGATCTGCCCGAACGGGTGTCGCGCCAGGTGCGCGGGCTCCTTCATTGCCGCAAAGGAAACCAGCCGGACTTTATAAGGCTGGCCCACCTCTTCGAGCGCCCAGCGGACGCGCGTGTCGCGGGCGAGGCCCTTGCCGCCATCGGGCGACCGTTCGAAGGCGGTAATGGTCGGGATCATCGGTCACTTTCGCGAGATCGGGGATCTGCTCCGGGTTGCGCCTTCCTGCCCGCGGCAGAAGCGGCGAGCGCGGCGAAATCGAACAGGCGCGGATCAAGCAGGTGGCTTGGACGCACGTTTCCGAGCGCGCGGATCATCACATCCTTGCGACCCGGCATCCTGCGTTCGAACTCCTCCAGCATCGCCTTCATGGCGTTGCGCTGGAGGCCCTCCTGCGAGCCGCAGAGGTCGCAGGGGATGATCGGGAACTTCATGTAGAAGGCGAATTTTTCGAGGTCGGGTTCGGCGCAGTAGATCAGGGGCCGGAGCACCTCGAGGTCACCCTCGTCGTTGACGAGCTTTCCCGGCATCGCGGCGAGCTTGCCGCCGTGGAAGAGGTTCATGAAGAACGTCTCGAGGCTGTCCTCGCGGTGATGGCCGAGCACCAGCGCCGAACACCCCTCCTCCCGCGCGATGCGGTAGAGATGGCCGCGCCTGAGCCGCGAGCAGAGCGAGCAATAGGTGGCGCCCTCCGGCAGTTTCCCGGTCACGATGGAATAGGTGTCGCGGTACTCGATGCGGTGCGGCACTCCAAGTTTCGCGAGGTATTCGGGGAGGACGTGCTTGGGGAAATTCGGCTGCCCCTGGTCGAGGTTGCAGGCGAGGAGTTCGACCGGCAGCAGGCCGCGCCATTTGAGGTCAAGCAGCAGCGCGAGGAGGCCGTAAGAGTCCTTGCCCCCCGAAAGCGCCACCAGCCAGCGGGCCCCCGGCTTCACCATGGCGAAGGCATCGAGCGCCTCGCGCGTGAGGCGGATGAGGCGCTTGCGCAGCTTGTTGAACTCGACGCTCTGCGGCACGTCGCGGAACATCGGATGCGTTTCGGCGCCGGCTGCCGCCTCCGCAAGCGCCTCGGAGGCGATGATCTCATTCATGGGAAAAGCTCCGCGTCGAGGCGCTGATAGCGCAGCGGAAAGCATCAGGAAAGAGCGGCCGCCTTTCCGCTTGTTCATCCGCGCGCCTCACCTTCGCCGCATGGGACCGATGAAACGCCGCATGTATGAAGCC
>DASZTU010000464.1:0-4501 GCA_035547975.1 Devosiaceae bacterium
GACCGCCGCCCGCTTCCTCGCCCGGCAGGACCGGCTGGCGGCCGAGATGAGCAACGCGCCCGTCCGGCTTTCCCTCGTCGACGGCACGATTGTCGATCTGCCACCGGCCCAGTCGCGGCCGTGGTCGACCCTGCCGGCGACCTTCTGGCTGCAGCTCGCTTCAGGCGCCGGCGGGTTCATGATCGGCGCCTGGGTCTGGTGCTTCAAGCCGCGTGAGCCCGTCGCGCGGCTGTTCGTCCTCTCGGGGCTCGGCCTCATGATCTCGGCTCACGCTGCCGCGGTCTATTCGAGCCGGGAGCTGGCGCTTCCCGCGGCGGAGTTCTTCCTGCTCGACCGCGTCAACTTCGCGGGCGCGGCGCTCTTCGGCGGCGCCATGGTCGGGCTGTTCCTCGCCTACCCGCGCCGCATTGGGCCGCGCTGGCTGGCCCCGGCGATGCTGGCCCTGCTGCTTCTCCTGTCGCTGCTGATCCTCTCCGGCCTCGCCCCGGACTACTCGACCGGCGTCTATACCCTCTTCCTCCTCGACATGACCCTGATCCTCGTGCTGATCGGCGTCCAGGCCTGGAGCAATCGGCGCGACCCGGCGGGTCGTGCGGCCCTCTTCTGGCTGGGGCTGTCGGTCGTGGCGGGCGCGGGCGGCTTCACCCTGGTCGTGACCGCCCCGATCCTCCTCGGCGGGGCGCCGGTCGTGAGCCAGGGCTATGCCTTCGGCCTCTTCGCCGTGATCTATCTCGGCATTGCCGTAGGGCTCGGCCGCTTCCATCTCTTCGATCTCGGCGAATGGGCCTTTCGGCTGCTGTTCTTCTTCGGCGCGGCGGCGGCGATCCTGTTGATCGACCTCGCCCTCGTCACCTGGCTCGAGCTCGGGCCGCCCTCGGCCTTCGGCATCGGCCTCGTGGTCGTCGCCGTGCTCTACCTGCCGGTGCGCGAGCGGCTCTGGCGCCTGACCCTCGGGCGCCGCGGCGTCGGCCAGGCCGAGCTCGTCGAGCGGCTGACGGGGATCGCGTTCGAGCCGGAAGCGCCGGCCCGGGCGGAAAAGCTCGGAACGCTGCTCAGCCGCATGTTCGCCCCCCTCGAGATCGAACCGGCCGAATTTGCGGGCGAGGCGCCGGAGGTCGCCGACAGCGGCCTTGCGCTCCTCTGGCCGGCGACCCGCGACACCGGGGCCCTGCGGCTGCGCTACCCGGCGGCCGGCCGCGGCCTCTTCAGCCGCGCCGCGGTGGCCCAGGCAGAGGGAGCGCTCACCGTGCTCCGGCGCTTCCAGGAGGGCCGCGACGCCTATGCGGAGGGCGCGCTGGCCGAGCGTCAGCGCATCGCCCGCGACCTCCACGACGACGTCGGGGCGCGGCTCCTCACCGGCATACACGAGGCGCCGCCACAGGTTCGCCCCCTGCTGCGCGAGGCGCTGGCCGACATCCGCACCATCGTCGGCGGCCTCGCGGGCGAGCGGCGGACCATCGAGCGCGTTCTCGCCGACCTCCGCCACGAGACGCTGCGCCGGCTCGAAGCGGCCGGCATCGCGCTCGACTGGCCGGTCGGCGAGGAACGGCGCGATACCCTCATCGACTACGACCTTTACAAGAATCTCGGATCGGCGTTTCGCGAGCTCGTCAGCAACGTCATCCGCCACTCGGGCGCAAAAGCGCTTGCCGTGCGGGTGGAGGCGACACCCGAGGCGCTCGTGCTGACGCTTGCCGACGACGGCCGCGGGCTCGCCCAACCCGACGGCGGCGAGGGCGGGCATGGCCTCGGCAACGCGGCGGCGCGCCTTGCGGCACTGGGCGGCAGCGTCGAATTTCCAGCCGTGCCGAACGGCACCACGGTTGTGCTGCGCCTGCCCATCCGCGCCGCCGCCCCCCGCGAACGCGGGCTGCAATCGCGACCCGATCGCGCATAGTCGAGGCGCCCATGATCCCGCTCGACAAAGATTCCGTCCACCACCCGGCCGCCCTCGTGCCGCTCGGCCTCGTGCTCGAGGACCAGCCGGCGATCCGCGCCTGGCTCGCCGAACTCCTCGGCCGGACCTTCCCCGGGGTCGAGGTCGTCGCGGTCGCCACCCTCAAGGCCGCCCGGGCCTGGCTCGCGGCGCTCGAGGCGGCGAGTCCCCGCCGGCCGGTCGCCGTTGCCCTGGTCGACCTCGGGCTTCCCGATGGCAACGGCATCGAGTTCATCGGCGCCCTCGCGGCGGCCTGCCCCGAAGCCCTTCCGGTGGTGACGACGGTCTATGACGACGACGCCCACCTGTTCGATGCGCTGGCCGCCGGTGCCCGGGGCTACCTGCTCAAGGACGAGGACCCCGAGGCCCTGGCGCGGGCTCTCGGCAGCATCGAGCGCGGTGAGCCGCCGCTCTCGCCCGCCATCGCCCATCGCATTCTCGCCCACTTCCGCGGCACCCGCCCGGCGGTAAAGGACGATGCCGGGCTCACCGCGCGCGAAATCGAGGTGCTGACCTTCCTCGGCCGGGGCCTCACCGTGCCCGAGACGGCGCGGCGCCTCGGGCTCACGCCCAACACCATCGCCTCTTACGTCAAGACCATCTACCAGAAGCTCAATGTCTCGCGCCGCGCCGAGCTCGCGCTCGAGGCGCGCCGCCGCGGCCTCGCCTAGGGGCGCTCTTGCTGAGGGCGCCTCAGCGGGCGTTGCGCCGGGTCGCCGGGGAGAGCACGGTCAGCATGAGGATCCAGATGTCGAACAGGATCGACCAGTTGTCGATGTAGTAGAGATCGTGCCGGGTGCGGCCGGCGCTCTGCTCGACCGTCTTGGTTTCGCCGCGATAGCCGTTGACCTGGGCCCAGCCGGTGATGCCGGGCTTGATGCGCTGCCGGTGGGCGTAGTTCTCGACCTCGCGCTCGAGCGCCGCATCGTGGGACAGGGCGTGGGGGCGCGGCCCGACGAGGCTCATCTGCCCCATCAGCACGTTGATGAGCTGCGGCAGCTCGTCGATGCTGGAGCTGCGCAAAAATTTTCCGACCGGCGTGATGCGCGGATCGTTGGCCTCCGCCTGCACCATCGCGTGGCCGCTCTCGGTGACGTTCATCGAGCGGAACTTCCAGATCAGGAACGGCTCGCCGTTGAAGCCGCGCCGCTCCTGCTTGTAGATGATGGGCCGGCCCATCGTGAGGAGGATAGCGAGCGCCGCGCCGGCGAGCACCGGGCTGAGCAGCACGAGGCCGAAGCCCGCGCCCGCGATGTCCATGGCGCGCTTCAGGATGACGGCGCCGTCGCTCATCGGCTTGCGCAGGAACCGCAGCGCGTTGTTCGGCCCGATCGCGACCACGTCGAGGAATTTCAGCGTCCGGTTGCTGCTCGCCGGGGCCGCGACCACGTTGAGCGCGAACCGCCGCAGCTGGCGTACCAGGCGCTCCATGCCGTCGAGATCGGAGAGGTCGGTGACGATGACCAGGTGCTCGGCCTGTCGCTTGAGGCTCAGGCGGGCGAAATCGGCAACCGCACGGTTGCGCTCGGCCGGGCTCAGCTCCTCGATGTCTTCGAGGTAGAGCGCGCCCGAAAGGTGGTAGCCGTGCCGCCAGAGCTCGCCCGTCAGGAGGAAGTCGACCACGTCGACACGGCGGCCGATGACCGCGAGCCGGTCGAACCGCAATTCGCCGCGCCGGATACGGGCGCTCATCGCCGGGTGGAGGAATCCGCGTACCGCCAGCAGCGCCGGGATTCCAACGAGATAGGCGGAGGTGAGCGACACGCGCGACAGCCGCCCGGCGTGCCCGGCAAGGAACGCGGCGAGGAGCAGCAGCGCGACCGCCGCGGTCCAGGCATAAAAACTCTCGGGCAGGTTGGCCCAGCGCAGTTCCCGACCGTCGAGCAGGCGCGCGCAGCTCACCCAGGCGAACGCCCCGTAGCTGAGGCCGGCGAGCAGCGCGCTCGCGAGGTAGAGCCGCCAGGCGAAATCCGCGGGCGCATCCCCCAGCACCAGGGTGTGGTAGGCGGAGGCCGTGGCCAGCACGATCAGCGCCGCAACTGCCCCCTCGAGGCTGGCGTCGGCGAGGCAGAGCGCCCGTCGGTTGAGGCCGCGCAGCCGGGGCAACGCATAGCCGCTATCGGCAGCAAGGCTGTGTTTTACGTCGGCGGTGGCCATCAAAAGAAGCGACAACTGTTCTTGTTGGGCCAACACTTAGGACTATTAACCGTTATAAAGAAGGTCAGCGTTAAACATTGGTTAAACGCAGCAATTCGCGAAAGTTTTATTAAAATACGATGCTGCTGGAGGCCATCCCGCGGCAGCAGGAGGGCCGTGCGGCGGCGTCCGGGTCTCGTCGCCACCGCCATTGCCCGCATGAAGGCCGGAGCATTGCCCAACCCCGGGAGCATCGGCTCAAAACATCGTCCTGCGACACATTGGCCGGGCGTCGGGCCGCACCCGTTCCTCCCTGATTTTCAATCCTTTTCCCGGTTAACCCTGCTACTCGTTCGGTCGCTGCGTCGGGCCGCTCCCTGCTATCAAGCGGCATGTCATTGCGCGTCCTCGAGCCGCCCATGCTGCACC
>DASZTU010000465.1:0-6402 GCA_035547975.1 Devosiaceae bacterium
TCGCCTGGATCGCCGGCATGCTGCACGGCGATCTCGGCACGAGCTATACCTATCGCGTGCCGGTCATCGAGCTCGTGAATGCCCGGCTCGTCGTCTCCCTGCCGCTCGCCATCTACGCGCTCACCCTGAGCATCCTCATCGCCTTTCCGGTCGGCATCCTTGCCGCCGCGCGGCGTAACTCGAAGACCGACCTCGCGGTGATGGGCCTGACCCAGCTCGGCGTCGCGGTGCCGAATTTCTGGTTCGCCATGCTCGAGGTGCTGATCTTCGCGGTGATCCTCCACTGGTTCTCGGCGGGCGGTTTCCCGGGTTGGAACGATCCCTGGCTCGGCCTTCGCGCCCTGACCTTGCCGGCGGTCGCGCTCGCTTTGCCGCAGGCCTCCATCCTCGCCCGCGTGATGCGCTCGGCGCTGCTCGACACCCTCGGGGAGGACTACATCCGCTCCGCCCGTGCCAAGGGCCTCACGCGCCGGCAGGCGCTCTGGCGCCACGCGCTGCGCAATGCCCTGATCCCCGTCCTCACCATCCTCGGCCTGCAGTTTTCGTTCCTCCTGGCCGGGGGCATCATCATCGAAAACGTGTTCTTCCTGCCCGGGCTCGGCCGGCTGGTCTTCCAGGCGATCACCCAGCGCGACCTGATCGTGGTGAAATCGGTGGTGATGCTGCTGGTCTTCGGCGTCATCCTCGTCAACTTCATCGTCGACCTCTCCTATGCGCTGGTCGACCCCCGGCTGAGGCGCCGATGACCATCCAGTTCACCCCGGCCCTTCCGGCCGAGCGCCCCGACAGCTACCTCCGCGCCGCGCTTCGTTCGCCGAGCTTCGTGACCGGGGCAGCGATCACCTCGGTCTTCGTCCTCGCCGCGCTCGTTTCCTTCTTCTGGACCCCCTACGACTACGCGGCGCAGGATATCCCCAACAAGCTCAAGGGCATCTCGGCCGCACACTGGTTCGGGACCGACCACTTCGGGCGCGACGTCTTTTCCATGATCATGGTGGGTGCGCGCACCTCGATCGCGGTGGCGCTGGTTGCGGTGGGCGTCGGGGTGTTGCTCGGGGTGCCGCTCGGCCTCTGGGCCGCGGCCCGCCGGGGCACGCTCCTCGACGAGGTCGTGATGCGCGCCAACGATCTCGTCTTCGCCTTCCCGGCGCTGCTGATCGCGGTCCTCATCACGGCGATCTTCGGACCCGGGGCGGTCAACGCCATCATCGCCATCGGCATCTTCAACATCCCCGTGTTCGCGCGGCTGAGCCGGGGCGCGGCACTCAGCCTCTGGCAGCGCGAGTTCATTCTCGCCGCGCGCGTCGCAGGGAAGGGGGCGGTTCGCATCTCGGTCGAGCACATCCTCCCCAACATCCTCAACACGCTCGTCGTTCAGATCACCATCCAGTTCGCCCTCGGCATCCTCGCCGATGCCGGCCTCGCCTATGTCGGTCTCGGCGCGCAGCCGCCGATCCCCAGCTGGGGCAAGATGCTGGCCGATGCGCAGACCCTGATCGCGCTCGCGCCGCACGTCGCGATCATTCCGGGCCTTGCCATCGTCCTCACCGTGCTGGGCCTCAACCTCATGGGCGACGGCCTGCGCGACATCTTCGACCCCCGCCTCAGGCGGAGCCGGCAATGACGCTGCTCGCCATCCGGGACCTCAGGCTGTCGATCGGTCCGACGCCGATCCTCCGCGACATCGACCTCACCGTGGAAGCGGGCGAGATCGTCGGCATCATCGGCGAATCCGGCTCGGGAAAATCGATGACGGCGCTCTCCGTCATGCAACTGCTGCCGGAGGGAGCCGTAACGGGTGGTTCCGTCACCTTGGACGGCGTCGAGCTGCTCCAAAAGCCCGAGCGCGAGATGTGCGCCATCCGCGGCAAGGATGTGGGCATGGTGTTTCAGGAGCCGATGACGGCCCTCAACCCGCTCAAGACCATCGGCGACCAGGTCGCCGAAACGGTGCTGACCCACACCGATACCCGCCGCCGGGAGGCCAACCAGATCGCCCGCGAGACGCTCGATCGCGTCGGCCTGACGGCAGACCGTTTCCCCCTCGACCGCTACCCCCATGAACTCTCGGGTGGACAGCGGCAGCGCGTCGTCATCGCCATGGCGATTGCGCTCCGCCCCCGCCTGCTCATCGCCGACGAACCGACGACGGCGCTCGACGTCACCACGCAGGCGCAAATCCTGACCCTGCTCCAGCGTCTGGTCGAGGAAGACGGCATGGGGATGATGTTCATCACCCACGACCTCGCCGTGGTGGCGGGGCTCGCCCATCGCGTGGCGATCATGCGCCAGGGCGAGGTGGTGGAAGCCGGCGAAACCGCCGCGGTGTTTCGCGAGTTGCGCCATTCCTACACGCAGGCGCTGTTCGCGGCCTCGCGCCACGTGCCGCCCCGCCACCCGCCACCCGCGGCCGAACCCGGCGCCCCGCCGGTGCTCGAGGTGGAGGACGCCACGAGGGATTACCGGCTCCCGCGCCGCAACCCGCTCCGCCGGCCGGGGTTCTTCCGGGCCGTCGACCGCGTGTCGCTCACCATCGGGCGCGGCGAAAACGTCGGGCTGGTCGGGGAATCCGGATCGGGCAAATCGACTCTCGCGCGGGCCATCATGGCGCTCGATCCGCTGCAGGGCGGCGCCATACGGCTCGATGGGGAAACGGTCGATGCGCGGGCGGGGGCCTCGCAGAAGGCGCGCCGCAAGATGCAGGTCGTGTTTCAGGATCCCTACGGCTCGTTCGACCCCCGCCACCGGGTCGAACGCCTCGTGGCCGAGCCGTTCCACCTGCTCGGCAGCGAGGCGCCGAGCGGGGCGGAGCGGGCGCGCCGGGTAGCCGAGGCGCTCGAAACGGTGGGGCTCGACGCGGCCGATGCCCGCAAATACCCGCACGAGTTCTCCGGGGGGCAGCGCCAACGTGTCGCCATTGCCCGGGCGCTGATCATTCGCCCGGCGCTGATCATTCTCGACGAGGCGGTCTCCGCGCTCGATGTCTCGGTGCGGGCGCAGATACTCGACCTGCTCGCCGACCTCTCCGCCCGGCTGAAACTCTCCTACCTCTTCATTTCGCACGATCTGCACGTCATCCGCGCCATCACCGACCGCGTGCTGGTGATGAAAAGCGGCAGAATCGTCGAGAGCGGCGCAACCGAGGAGGTGTTCCGCAACCCGCAGCACCCCTATACCCAGGAATTGCTGGCGGCGACCCCGACGCTCGAGGGCGCGCTGGCGGGAAGAGGGTAGGGTCCACCCGCTCAAACCTGCGCGCCTGCCCCTTGCCCGCTGCGTTTCCGAGGGGTAGCACGGCCGGCATGGACTATTCTGCAATCGACGCGAACCTCTGGTTCGACCCGACCAAGTGCTTCATCGGCGGCCGCTGGGTCGCCGCGTCCGGCGGCACCATGCCGCTCGAGAACCCGTCGGACGGAACGACCATCTGCGAGATCGCCCGCGGCACCGCGGCCGACATCGACCGCGCTGTCGCGGCGGCCCAGGCGGCGCTTGACGGCGAGTGGGGCCGCCTCGCGGCCTTCGAGCGCGGCCGCATCCTGATGAAGATCAGCCAGAAGGTCCTCGAGCGCGTCGACGATCTCGCCCGCCTCGAGGCGATGGATGTCGGCAAGCCGTTGAAACAGGCGCGCGCCGACGCCGTCACGCTCGCCCGCTACCTCGAGTTCTATGCCGGCGCCGCCGACAAGCTGATGGGCGAGACCATTCCCTATCTCGACGGCTACACCGTCTATACGCTGCGCCAGCCGCACGGCGTGACCGGTCACATCCTGCCCTGGAACTACCCCATGCAGATGGTGGGCCGCTCGATCGGCGGCGCGCTCGCCATGGGCAACGCCACCGTGCTCAAGCCGGCCGAGGAGGCGTGCCTCACCGCCATCGCCTTTGCGGCGATCGCCGAGGAGGCGGGGCTTCCCGCCGGGGCCTTCAACCTCGTGCCGGGGATCGGCGAAGAGGCGGGAGCCGCCCTTTCCGCGCATCCGGGCGTGCAGCACATGTCGTTCACCGGCTCCGTCGCGGTTGGCCGCCTGGTGCAGGCGGCCGCAGCCAAGAACGTCATCCCGGTGACGCTCGAACTGGGCGGAAAATCGCCGCAGGTGGTGTTCGCCGATGCCGACATGCAGAAGGCGCTGCCGTTTCTCGTCAACGCGGGCATCCAGAACGCCGGCCAGACCTGTTCGGCGGCCTCCCGCATCCTCGTCGAACGCAGGGTGCACGACCAGGTGGTCGAGCGCATGGCCGAGCGCTACCGGGCGCTGCGCGTCGGGCCGGCGCTGGCCGACCTCGACGTCGGGCCGCTGGTTTCGGCGCGCCAGAAGGAAATCGTCGAGGGGTTTACCTCGGCGCTCGGCAACGGGCAGAGCATCGCCGCGCAGGGGGCGATCGTTCCGGACGCGCCGCGCGGCGGCCACTACGTGCCGCCGATGCTGCTGGCGGGCATCGGCCCGAACGATCGGCTGGCGCAGGCGGAAATCTTCGGCCCCGTGCAGGTGGTGATCCCGTTCGAGGACGAGGCGGAGGCGGTCGCGATCGCGAACGGCACCGAGTATGGCCTCGTCGCCGGTGTCTGGACGCAGGATGGCGGCCGGCAGATGCGGCTCGCCAAGCGCATTCGCGCCGGGCAGGTTTTTATCAACAATTACGGCGCCGGCGGCGGGGTCGAGCTGCCGTTCGGCGGCATGGCCCATTCCGGACACGGCCGTGAAAAGGGCTTTGAAGCGCTCTACGGCTTTTCCGTGCTGAAGACCGTCGCCGCCCATCACGGCTAGCGTTGCCGTTGCCGAGGGCGATTCCGCGGCAGGAAGGCACGAAGGGTGGGGGTTCAGGGGTGAGACAGGATGCGACTTGAGGGCAAGACGGCGATCGTGACCGGCGGCGCGTCGGGGTTCGGCGCCGGCATCGTGCAAAAATTCGCCGCCGAAGGGGCGCGCGTGCTCATCGCCGACATCAACGCCGAGGCGGCCGAGGCACTGGCCCGCGAGATTGGCGCAAATGCCCGGGCGATGGGTGTCGACGTCTCCCGCGGCGAGAGCGTTGGGGCCATGGCCGATGCGGCTCTCGGGGCGTTCGGGCAGCTCGATATTCTCGTCAACAATGCGGGCATCACGCACCTTCCGGCGCCGCTCGAAGACATCTCCGAGCGGGATTTCGACCGCGTGCTGGCGGTCAACGTGAAGTCCGTCTACCTCACCGCGCGCGCCCTCGGGCCGCACATGAGGGCGCGCCGGTCGGGCGTGATCCTCAACATCGCCTCGACCGCCGCCGTGAGCCCGAGGCCACGCCTCTCCTGGTACAACGCCTCCAAGGGCTGGATCGTCACCGCGACCAAATCCATGGCGGTCGAGCTCGCCCCGCTCGGCATCCGCGTCAACGCCATCAATCCGGTGGCCGGCGAAACGCCCCTGCTCAAAAGCTTCATGGGCGAGGACACGCCCGAGATGCGGGCGCGGTTCCTCTCGACCATTCCACTCGGCCGCTTCTCGACCCCGGCCGACATCGGCAACGCCGCCTGCTATCTCTGCTCGGACGAGGCCTCGATGGTCACCGGCGTCGCGCTCGAGGTGGATGGCGGGCGCGTGATCTAGACTTCGGCTGCCGCCGCGCTAGCATCGCCGAATGGAAGATATTCTCGGCAATCCCGTGGGGCGCGCCTCGCCGGTGGCGCTCGCCGGCATCAACGATTTCGTTTCGGGCTTTCTCGCCTACGAGAAGAAGGCCGAAAACATCGTCGCCGCGGCAAATGCCGATCCCGAATGCGTGCTCGCCAACACCTATGCCGGTTTTGCCTCGATGTTCCTCGAGTCCCCGGAAGCAGCCGGGC
The DNA here is from genome assembly GCA_035547975.1 of Devosiaceae bacterium. Lineage (GTDB taxonomy): Bacteria > Pseudomonadota > Alphaproteobacteria > Rhizobiales > Devosiaceae > DASZTU01. The sequence continues at coordinate 5,822 of DASZTU010000465.1, forward strand.
TCGCCGGCCGGTATCTCCGCCGCGCGGAAGCTGCCTCGGCGCTCGCCAACCCGCGCGAAAAACTGCTGCTCGAGCAGTTGCGACTCTGGATCGCCGGGGACGTGCCGGGCGTGCAGCGCCTCGGCGAGGAGATCGTCGCGGCCCACCCGCGCGACCTCGCAAGCGTCAAGCTGCACCAGTATTTCAGTTTCAACCGCGGCGATGGCGAAAGCATGCTCCGCATCGCCGAGGCCGCCGCTCCCGCCAACGGGGAAAACCCCTACCTTCACGGCATGCTGGCCTTCGGACACGAGCAGATGCACCAGTTGGCCGAGGCGGAGCGGGCGGCGCGGCGGGCGCTCGAGCTCCAGCGCAAAGAGCCCTGGGCGCAGCACGCGCTGGCCCATGTGATGCTCTCGGGCGGCCGCGTGCGCGAGGGCGAGCGCTTCATGGCCGAGGCAAGCGAGACCTGGGTCGACCTCAACTCGTTCATGTACACGCACAACTGGTGGCACAAGGCGCTGTTTTCGATCAGCCTCGGCGACGAGGCGGCCGTGCTCGATGCTTTCGACCGGCACGTCTGGGGGATAGAGCCGACCTAC
>DASZTU010000466.1:0-2316 GCA_035547975.1 Devosiaceae bacterium
CGGCCCGGCATCCTCCGGCGACTGCTGGCCGAAGGCGACTTCCTGGCTCTTCTTCAGCAACAGGTCGATGTCGATCTCGCCGGCATTGGAGGGCGGCGGCGGGGGAATCGGGCCGAGCAGGTCGCCGAGGTTGGAGACGAAATGCAGCGCGATCTGGTCCTGGGGGCTCAGAAGCGGGGCAATGGCGTCGCGCACCGAGGCGGAAGCGGGGATGCCGCGCTCGACGCCGAGGACCTTGTTGGCGTCGATGTTGTTGATGAAATAGCTCACATATTTTGCCGCTTCGCCCTGGATTTTCGAGGCATTGGCGACGGACCAGAACATCGAGGGCTTGCGGTAGTGGCCGCCCTTGCCGTCCTTGCCGACGCGCGGGAAGCTGGTGATGGTCACCGGGTCCTTCATCAGGGCCTGGAAGGCGACGAGCTGGTTGGAATTGGCGAAGGTCACCGCGGCCTTGCCGAGCACCACCATGGTCTGGGCGAGGGGGCCGGTGTCGAGCGCCTGGTCGTCGGGGGAAACGACGAGGCCCTCGTCGCGCAAATCCTTCCAGAGCTTGAACCAGGCCACCATGTCGTCGGCATCGAAGCCGAGCTTGCCGTCGGCGGTGTAAAGGGCCTTGCCCTTCTGGCGCAGCCAGTTCTCGAGCAGCGGCTCGACGCCGGAGCCATCCTGGTAGGCTTTCATGCCGCCGCGGATATTGGCCTTCTTGAAGGCCTCGCCGGCGGCCCGCAAATCGTCATAGGTCGAGTTGTTGTCGGGCACCGTCGCGCCGGCTTCCTTGAAGGCGGCGGTGTTGACGATCTGCGCCACCGAATTGGCGCCGAGGCTCACGCCATAGAGCTTGCCCTCGACCTTGCCGCCGTCGATCTGGTCCTGGTCGAAATCGTGCAGGTCGAGTTCCTTGCCGACGAACGCGTCGAGCGGGGCGATGGCCTGCCGCTTGGCGTATTCGACGATATAGCGGTAGTCCATCTGGATGATGTCCGGCGCATTGCCGCCGGCGGTTTCGGTCGCGAGCTTCGGCCAGTAGTCGTTCCAGGCGTAGAATTCGCTGGCGATGTCGGTGCCGGGATTGGCCGCCTTGTAGAGGTCGTTGGTCTTGTAGGTGCGGTTGGCGCGCTCCTGGCTGCCCCAGAAGATCTGGCGCAGGTTGACCGCGTCCGCGAAGGCCGGCCGCAGCCCAGTGGCGCCCGCCGCAGCGAGGGCCGCGGTGCCGAGCAGGAACTGTCGTCTTTGAATGTGCATGCGCTGTCTCCTCGCTGAATCGGCGTCGGGCCCCGCCGGGCCCCTCGCAGCCTCCCCGCTGCGAAATAACCGATTGGTGAAAACCAACACCGCACCCCGCGTCACTGTCAAGCGCAGGGTTCGGCGCGTCCCGGTTCCTTGGCGCTTGACGCCAGAGACCGGCCTTCGTATGCAAGTAACCAAACGGTTACAACAGGGCAAGCGATGGTGCAGCGGCGAGTCGGGCTCATCATGCACGGCGTCACCGGGCGCATGGGCTACAATCAGCACCTGGTGCGGTCGATCCTGGCGATCCGCGAGCAGGGCGGGGTCGCCCTCGCCAATGGCGACCGGCTGATGCCCGATCCCATCCTCGTCGGCCGCGATGCCGAAAAGCTGCGGCAAATTGCCCAGCGGCACGGCCTCGAGCGCTGGACGACAGACGTTTCGGCGGCGCTCGCCGATCCCGACGACAGCGTGTTCTTCGATGCCGGCACGACGCAGATGCGCGCGGCCCTCATCGGGCAGGCGCTCGATGCGGGGAAGCACGTCTATTGCGAAAAGCCGGTCTCGGACGACCTCCATTCGGCGCTGGCGCTCGCCAGGAAGGCGAGGTCCTCGGGGCTCAAGCACGGGGTGGTGCAGGACAAGCTCTTCCTCCCGGGGCTGCAGAAACTCGCGCTCCTCAACCAGTCGGGCTTTTTCGGCCGGCTGCTCTCGGTGCGGGGCGAGTTCGGCTACTGGGTTTTCGAAGGGGATTGGGGGGTGAGCTCGCAGCGCCCCTCCTGGAACTATCGCAAGGCCGATGGCGGCGGCATCATCCTCGACATGCTCTGCCACTGGCGCTACGTGCTCGACAACCTCTTCGGCGAGGTCGAGGCGGTCTCGTGCCTTGGGGCGACCCACATCCCGTCGCGGGTCGACGAGAAGGGGCAGCCCTACGCGGCCGACGCGGACGACGCGGCCTACGCCACGTTCCAGCTCAAGGGCGGCGTCATCGCGCAGATCAATTCCTCCTGGGCCACCCGGGTGCGGCGCGACGATCTCGTGACCTTCCACGTCGACGGGACGCTCGGCTCGGCCGTGGCCGGC
>DASZTU010000467.1:0-3420 GCA_035547975.1 Devosiaceae bacterium
GCGGTGGGTTCGACCAGCCGCGCCCCCTCGCCATGGGTGATGACGACGAGCCCCATCCGCTGCAGGTCCTGCAGCGCCTCGCGGATCGCCGGCCGGCCGACCTTGAACTCCTCCATCAGCTGGCGCTCCGACGGCAATAACCCGCCGCGCGGGAACTCGCCGCTGTTGATCCTTTCGATCAGCCGGTCGAACACGCTCTGCGAGAGCTTGCGTCGCACGATCGGCGCGGCAACCGGCATCGAGGCTTCCCTCACGTTCCTGCTCATGGCGCTTCACCCCTGGCACACCGGCCGTTCGTCACCACACTGCGGCCCGCTGTGCAAGGGGCATGGACGAACTGGTATAATGATTGTATGAGCACGCGTGGAATTCAAGCGGCTCAGCGGGCCGCGCGAAGCGAGCCGGGCCAGATGCAGACGTCGCCTCCCTCCAGCAATCTCGACGTGACACTCGCCCATCTGCGCCGGCGGGCGCGTAACATCCGCGAATACGCGATTCGGATGGGGGCCGTGCAGGGGCAGGGCTATGTCGGGCAGGCGCTCGGCATCGCCGACGTCCTCGCCGTCGCCTATTGCTACGCGCTGCGCCTGAGGCCGGACGATCCGGGCTGGGCGGAACGGGATCGCTTCCTGCTGTCGGCCGGCCACTATGCCATCGCGCTCTATGCGGCGCTCATCGAAGCGGGCGTCCTGCCGAAGGACGAGTTCGAGACCTATGGCGCCGACGACAGCCGCCTGCCGATGTCGGGGATGGCGCACTATACGCCCGGGATGGAGATCACCGGCGGCTCGCTCGGCCACGGCCTACCGATTGCCATCGGCCGCTGCCTCGGCCTCAGGCGGAAGCAGTCCCCGGCCTTCGTTTACAATCTCATGTCCGATGGCGAGCTCGACGAGGGGGCGACCTGGGAGGCGGCGCTGTCGGCCAGTCACTTCGGGCTCGGCAAGCTGATCGTCATCGTCGACGTCAACAACCAGCAGGCGGATGGTCCCTCGACCAAAATGCTGGGCTTCGAGCCGCTCGTGGAGAAATGGCAGGCGTTCGGCTGGCTCGCCTGGCGCTGCGACGGCAACGATCTCGGCGCGCTGGTGCAGGCGTTCGACGCGGCGCGGATGAGCGCCGAGCCGAAGCCGCGCGTCATCATCTGCGACACCAGAATGGGCTGCGGCGTGCCCTTCCTCGAAGCCCGTGAGAAGACGCATTTCATCCGGGTCGAGCCGGAGGAGTGGGCCCTGGCCCTCGAGGCGCTCGGCGAGGCTTCGGCATGAGCCCGCTGCGCACCAGCGCCATGATCGCCTCGATCGCCCCCGAGGGCGCGCGCACCGTCGCGGCTCCCTTCGGCCATGCCCTCGTGGCGCTCGCCGCCGGTAGGCCGGAGATCGTCGGCATGACGGCGGACCTTGCCCGATACACGGACCTCCACATCTTTGCCGAAGCCCATCCGGACCGCTTCTACCAGATGGGAATGGCCGAGCAGCTGCTCTTCGGGGCGGCGGCCGGCCTCGCCCGGGAAGGGTTTGTGCCGTTTGCGACCACCTATGGCGTGTTCGCCTCCCGGCGGGCCTACGACTTCATCTACATGGCGATCGCCGAGGAGCGGCTCGACGTCAAGATCGCCTGCGCCCTGCCGGGGCTGACCACCGGCTATGGTCCGAGCCACCAGGCGACCGACGACCTCGCGATCTTCCGGTCCGTGCCGGGTCTGGTGGTGATCGATCCCTGCGATGCGCTCGAAATCGAGCAGGCGACGGCCGCGATCGCCGCGCACCGGGGGCCGGTCTATATGCGCCTGCTCAGGGGCAAGGTGCCGCTGGTCCTCGACCGCTACGACTATCGCTTCGAGCTCGGGCGGGCGGCCGAGCTGCGCCCCGGCAACGATGTGCTGTTCGTTTCGACGGGCCTGCTGACGATGCGGGCGCTCGAGGCGGCCGAGCGGCTCGAGGCCGACGGCATCGGGGCGGCGGTGCTGCACGTCTCCACCATCAAGCCGCTCGACACCCAGACCATCCTCGATGCGGTCGGCGCATCGGGGCGCCTCGTCGTCGTCGCCGAGAACCATTCGGTGATCGGGGGCCTGGGCGAGGCGGTTGCGGCGGCGCTCCTCTCCCAGGGCGTCCGCTGCGACTTTCGCCATATCGGCCTGCCGGATGCCTTTCTCGATGCGGGTGCGCTGCCGACGCTCCACGATCGCTACGGCATCTCGACGGACGCCATCGTCGCGCGCGTGAAGTCATGGCTCTAGCGCCGGCCGGCCCGCCCTCCAACCTCGAGTTGCCGCTGGACGTCGCGGGCCTCGCGGCCATGGCCCGGCAGAACCGGCTCGACGCGGCGCGGATGTTCATGGTGGCCGGCAACGGGCACTTCGGCAGTTGCTTCTCCTGCGCCGAAATCGTGACGGTGCTCTATTTCGCCGCGATGCGCGTCGATCCCCTGCGGCCCGACTGGCCGGACCGCGACAGGTTCATCCTCGGCAAGGGGCACGCGGCGCCGGCGCTCTATTCCGGCCTCATCCGGCGCGGCTTCATCCCGGAGGGCTGGATCGACGAGTACGAGGCTCGCGTGGGGGCGCGCCTCATGACCCATCCGTCGCGCCGCTACCAGCCGGGGGTCGACGCCTCGCAGGGGGCGCTGGGCCATGGCCTCTCCATCGGGGTCGGCATGGCGCTCGATGCCCGCCTCGCCGGGCGCGACTGCGTCACTTACGTGCTGATGGGGGACGGGGAAACCAATGAGGGGTCGGTGTGGGAGGCCGCGGCGAGCGCCGCCAAGTTCCGGCTCGGCAACCTCGTGGGCATAGTCGACTGCAACGGGCTCAGCGTCGACGGGCGGCTCGCCGAGGTGATGCCGATGGAGCCCTTCGCCGACAAATGGCGCGCCTTCGGCTGGAACGTCATCCGCCTCGATGGGCACGACCTGCCGGCGCTCGTCGAGGCGCTGCAGCCGCCGCGGCGTGACGACGGGCCACCAACCGTCGTCCTTGCCGATACCGTCAAGGGCAAGGGCGTGAGCTTCATGGAAGACGTTCGCGCGTGGCACGCCGATGCGATCACGGCCGAGCAGTATGCCCGCGTCGTTGCCGAGCTCGGGGCCAGCCCGTGAACGCGCTCGAGACCATGGCGGATCTGCGCGTTCGCCTCGAAGCGCGGCGCGCGGGCCATAAACTCAAGGCGATCCGGCAGCAGTACGGGGAAACGCTGATTGCGCTCGCAAAAGAGCACCCCGCCCTCATGGTCGTGACGGCCGACCTCATGTACGCGACCGGCATGGGCGAGTTCGGCGCAAAGTTCCCCGAGCGCCTTATCAATCTTGGCATCGCCGAGCAGAACATGACCGGGGTGGCGGCGGGCCTTGCCTCGTCCGGCCGCCCGGTGATCGTCGATGGCTATGCCGCCTTCACAACGCTGCGCGCGCTCGAGCAGG